>JAFWLX010000345.1 GCA_017510875.1 Atopobiaceae bacterium
CCTCGTGGCAAGATCTTCTCGTGGGCCAAGGTTGGACACTTTAACATGACGCAGAACCTGCTCATGCATGCGCTGTGCTATCGCACCGACGTGCTGCGCGATGGCGGCGTGCCCATGCCACCACACACCTTCTATGTGGACAACATCTATGCCTACGTTCCGCTTCCGCGCTGCAAGACCATCTACTATCTGGACGTGGACCTTTATCGCTACTTCATTGGTCGCGAGGACCAGTCGGTAAACGAGCAGGTCATGATTGGGCGTATTGACCAGCAGCTGCGTGTCACCCGCATCATGATGCGTGCCTATCACCTCTACGATGACGTGGACGAGCCCAAACTGCGCAGCTACATGGTTGACTACTTCACCCTCATGATGGCGGTGTCGTCCATCTTCTCTAAGATGAGCGATGACCCCGAGGCCATGGACAACATGAACGACCTGTGGGAAGAGCTCAAGCAGTTTGACTCCCGCATGTATCGGCGTGCCCGCATGGGCATGGTGGGCCTTGCCACAAACCTTCCCGGCGAGTGGGGCCGGAAGGCCACCATTGGCATCTACCACGTGGCCCAGAAGCTGGTCAAGTTCAACTAGGTGACGTAATTGATTCTTGCATCCGCATCTCCTCGGCGTCGCGAGCTGCTTGAGCGTCTGGGCTTCACGCTAACGATCGTGCCTGCAGACATAGACGAGACCCGTCGGGCGGGCGAACATCCCGCAAGCTTGGTCAAGCGCCTGGCATACGAGAAGGCACATCACGTCTTCGACCATGCTGGTGTTGGCGCAGACGGCTTCTTGTTGGCGGCAGACACCATTGTTTGGATGCAGGACAAGGCTCTTGGCAAGCCTGCCAACAACGCGGATGCCAAGTCGATGCTTTCCGCACTCTCGGGAGCCACTCATCACGTGTCTACGGGCGTCTGCCTTATGTACCAGACGCCAGAGGGCAACTTGCGCGAGTCAAACTTTGTGGAAACCACCGACGTAACCTTCTATGAGCTAACCGATGCGCAGATAGCCGCCTATGTGAGCAGTGGCGAATGTGCCGACAAGGCGGGCGCATACGCTATTCAGGGCACGGGACGGCTGCTTGTGCAAGGCATTGAAGGCGACTACGATAATGTGGTGGGACTTCCCACCTGCCGTGTGGTGCGCGAGATGGCTCTGCTCAGTGAGCAGAGCATGCACGACAACCTACTTCTAAGACTGTTGGAGGAGCGCAATGCCTGAGTATGCGAGTATCACCCAGATACCTGGAATCTATGCAGGTCATGCAACCAATGATGAGGCTGCCACCGGGTGCACGGTCATCATATGCCCCAAAGGTGCCACGGGTGGGGTGGACGTGCGCGGAGGTGCGCCCGCCACTCGCGAGACCGACCTGCTGCGTCCCGAACAGACGGTGCAGGTGTTGCATGCGGTTGTGCTCTCTGGGGGCAGCGCCTTTGGGCTCGCAGCCTCCGTGGGTGTCACCGACGAGCTTGAGCGGCGAGACGTGGGGCTTGATGTGGGAGTTGCTAAGGTTCCCATTGTAAGCGGCGCCTGTCTCTTTGACCTGTTCTGCGGCTCGGTGAGCGTGAGGCCAGATGCCCAGATGGGCGCCCGTGCCGTGGCAAACGCATTTGAGCATCCAGGTGCGCCTTTGGACCACGGCAATGTTGGTGCGGGATGTGGCTGCACGGTAGGCAAGGTGGCAGGTCTTGAGAGGGCGATGAAGGCAGGCTTGGGGGAGTGCGTGCACAGCGCTGGCGAGCTGGTGTGCGGTGCGGTCGTTGCCGTCAACGCCGTGGGAAACGTAGTCGATCCCGTGTCGAGCAGACCTTTGGCTGGCGTGCTCTCTGCTGACGGAAGTACCATCATTTCTGTGGAAGAGGCGTTTCGTGAGGCTGGCACGGCAATGCCGCTTCGCACCAACACAACCATATCGTGCGTGGTGACCAACGCATGCCTGACAAACGCCCAAGCAACCAAGGTGGCACAGATATCCGCCGATGCCTATGCGCACGCCATCAGGCCAGCCCACACCACAAACGACGGCGACACCATATTTGTCATGGCAACCGGAGAGGTCGAGGCCGAGGTGGACGTTGTGGGCATGCTGGCAACCGCCGTCCTTGAGGAGGCCATAGTCGACGCTGCGCTCAGCGCACAAAGTGCCTATGGCTACCAGGCTGCTTGCGACCGCTAGGGTCGGCGTGCGCTACTTGCTGTAGTGCGAGGTATCGTAGGTGTCGGGGAAGATGACACCGTTAAGAATCCAGACGTCTGTGAGGTCGGGCTGTCCATCGTCACCCTTGCGGCACACCAAGAAGTCTCCGTCGCCGTGAGGTGCGTTTGGAAGGTTGGTGTGCAGCTCGTCGCCCCAGGCAGTCTTGACGGTCACACTGATGTCGTTGGGCACGAACATGGCATAGTTGGCATCGGGCTGTGGGATGGCGACTAGATCGATATAGGTATCCTTGTTCTGGAAGTCCTTTTGGCTGATCTTGCTGCCGTCGGGCTTGGTGTAGGTTACTTCGACCTTGGGAAGCTTGCTTGCCCACATCTCGTCCTGCGTCCCCTTGAGAATCACGGTGGTGTCGTCATCCGTGACGGTATAGTCAACCACCTCAAGGTCGTTATGGAACGAGGTTTCCTTCGAGACCATCATTCCCTGTACGGGATACTCCTTCTTGCCCGTGAGAAACCAATCCTGTCCACCTGTCTTCAGGTACTCATCCAGGCTCATAGTTATCTGATCGGTTGCCTGCTCGGCTGGTGCCTCTGCCTGGCTTGCTTGGCCTGCGGTCTGCGTCGTGTTTGGTTGACGTGTGAGCCAGGCAAAGGCCAGTATGGCAACTGCGGCCAGAAGTATCAACGCTATGACGAGCTTTTTGTTCTTCATGATTGATCTCAACTCCTTGGGTCGCTTGCATACAGGGTGGTCTATCGGTTGAGCCTTGACATAGAGGCGATGGTGGGAATGTCTGCGGGGCACACATCCATGCACGCAAACGACTTTGAGCATGCATTGCCAAAGTGCGCTGCGTATGCGCGGTGGATGTCTTTTGCCTTGGTGCGGTTTCTGGCAGCCACCAGATAGCAGTCATTGGCAAACACGGCACCAAAAAACGTCTCACCGCAAGTATAGTTGGGGCACACCTCAAGGCAAAGACCGCATTTCAGGCATTTGGCCACATCGTATTGTCGGCGGCTGTCCTCGCCCTTTTTAGGCTGGTACTCGCCAATGTAGATGTCTGTGCGCTTAAGATTCTCTTGGATGGAGGACCTGTCCACAATCAGGTCGTGTATAACTGGAAACTTCCTTAACGGGCGAAGCTCAATCTCTGTGCCCTCAAGGTCTCTGAGAAAGGTTTCGCAGGCAAGTGCTGGCATGTCGTTGATTACCATGGCGCATCCGCCGCATACGCCCTGTAGGCAGGAGCATTCCCAGCCGATTCTTGTGGTGGGCTCACCGGCATCGTTCATAATGTCGTCATGGTAGTTAAGGTGGTCCAAAAGCCCCGCCACTGAAATGTCTTTTGTTCCGTTGTATGCAAAGGCCTCCCAATACGGTTTAGAGAAAGGCGTCTGTTGACGCAGGATCTTAATTCTCATAGAACCCCTCCGTATCAAGTTGCACATGATAGGCGCCATCAACGTAAGAGATGAGGCTGGGAGCTGCCAAGCTGTCCGATTGCGTTGGATAGTCGCTGCGAACGTGCGTGCCACGGCTCTCCCTTCTTGCATAGGCGCAGGTAAGGGCGGCGCGGGCAAGTGTGAGAATGCCCATCAGGCTGTAGTTGGTGTACGCCGACGCGCTCGCATCGTAGCGAATGCAGTTTGCAATCGACAGATAATAGTCAACATCCACCATTCCTTGCACAAGGCTGTTCTGGCTTCTGTTGATGCTCATATGCCTTCTCATGATGTGTGCCAGTGTGTCACGTATGTGCATGGCGGCAAAGGGGCTTTGTGAGTCAAGCAGACGGGCCAACTGAGCCCG
>JAFWLX010000027.1 GCA_017510875.1 Atopobiaceae bacterium
AACAGAAAGGGGCTGCCCCCTACTGTCCCTTGTCCGTTTTACCAACGTGCATGTGAGACCTCACCTCAAGTCAAAAACGACACCGCCAGCATTGCTCACACACCACAGGAACGGCATATCTATGATGACGACAGACCAAACGCATCCCCAAGGCCGAACCCTCCGGCGCTCCATCTCGCCTCTGGCTACCTGGGCCCTGGCCTTTGGCAGCAGCGTGGGATGGGGCTCCTTTGTCATGCCCGGCTCTACCTTCTTGCCCCTGGCAGGACCGTTGGGAGCCGTGGTGGGCCTTGTGGTGGGCGCGCTTGTCATGCTGATCATTGGCGTCAACTACGCCTATCTGACCAATCGCTACCCCAAGTGCGGCGGCGCCGTGAACTACGTAAACCAGACCTTTGGGTACGACCATGGCTTTCTGTGCGCCTGGTTTCTGCTGCTCACCTATACCGCCATCGTATGGGCTAACGCAACCGCCCTGCCCATTATCGCGCGTAACCTTCTGGGCCCAGCCTTCCAGTTTGGCCCTTGCTATACCGTGGCGGGATTCTCCGTCTACTTGGGCGAGGTGGGCCTTGCCATCATGTCACTGCTTATCTGCGGCCTTATCTGCCAGAACAACCGCCGGGCTGCTCCCGCACAGTCAGTCATGGCAGTGTGCCTCATAGTTGGCATCATCATCTGCTTTGTGGCCGTCAAGCTCAAAAACCCGGTAAGCCTCCTTGCACTTGACGCTTCCTCAGGGCAAAACGTACAAACCTTCTCGGGCGCCCTCAACATTATTGCGCTTGCGCCTTGGGCCTACGTGGGCTTTGAGTCCATCTCGCACACCTCGCAAGAGTTCACCTTCTCAACCAAGAAGACCTCCCCCATCATGATGAGCGCCCTTGTGGCCGCAGGCGCCGCCTATGCACTGCTTGTGGTAATTGCGGCCTCGGCTCGGCCGCAGGGCTTTGCCAACCTGTCCGAGTATCTTGCCGGTATGGGAGAACTTAGTGGCATAGAGGGCCTGCCCACATTCTTTGCCACAAACGACGCCATGGGCACCGCGGGCACCATCATTTTGGGCGTGGCAGCGCTCTGCGCCATTGGCACCGGCCTGATTGGCAATTACGTGGCGGCAAGCCGCGTGCTGCACTTTGTAGCGGACGAGGGCTTTTTGCCTGAATGGTTTGCGCGCCTTAACGAGCATGACGTACCAGGCAACGCCGTTACGTTCATCATGTGCATCTCGTTGTTCATCCCCTTCTTTGGTCGCACGGCCATAAGCTGGATTGTGGATGTGACTACGGTGGGTGCCGCCATTGCCTACGCGTATACCTCGGCATGCGCATGGAAGACCGCGCGCGACGAGCACAACGCCAAGCATGCGCGCCTTGGCATAGCGGGCATGGTGGTCTCGGCCCTGTTCCTGTTCTTCTTTCTGGCGCCCAACTTCCTTGCGGTCACCACGCTCTCGGCCGAGTCATACCTGATTCTGGCAACGTGGAGCATTCTGGGCTTTGCCTGCTTCCGCATGATGTTTGTCCGTGACAAGAGCAGACGCCTTGGGCATTCGACTTTTGCCTGGATCGTGCTGCTTGCGCTTATCCTGTTTACCTCGCTTGTGTGGATGCGCCAGTCCACCAGCACTGCCACCGTGCAGATGAGCCAGACCATGCAGGAGCACTACCTGCAGACCCTTGCCAATCAGGGCACGGTCCCTGACCACGACAACGTCGAGGCTGTAGACGCCGCCATCGACCAAGACATGTTTGAGTTTGGCAACATCTTTAAGTTCAACACCACCATCCAGATGGTGCTGATCGTGGTTTCGCTTGGCTTCATGTTTGACATCTACTCGATCATGCAGCGACGCCAGCGCCAGACCGAGATAGAGAAGGCGCTTGCAGAAGAGAGCAGCAAGGCCAAGACCAGCTTCCTCTCTAACATGAGTCACGAGATACGCACGCCCATGAACGCCATCATTGGTCTTGACAGCATTGCGCTCAAAGACCCCAACCTTGCGCCCCACACCAGAGACCAGCTTGAGAAGATAGGGGCCAGTGCCAACCACCTGCTGGGCCTTATCAACGACATCCTTGACATGAGCCGCATTGAGAGCGGACGCATGGTACTTAAGCACGAAGAGTTCTCGCTGCATGACTTTGTTGAGCAGATTGGCATCATCATTGGCGGACAGTGCCAGGAGAAGGGCCTTACGTACGAGTGCAACATCTTAGGCCACGTCAATGACTACTATGTGGGCGACGACATGAAGCTCAAGCAGGTGCTCATCAACATCTTGGGCAATGCCGTGAAGTTCACCGAGGCCCCAGGAACCGTGAGCCTTGCCATCGAGCAAACCGCGCGCGTCGACGACAGCTGCACCGTGCGCTTTGTGGCATCAGACACCGGCATTGGCATGGACGCAGACTACATCCCCAAGCTCTTTGAGGCCTTTACGCAGGAGGATGGCACCAACACCAACCGCTATGGCGGCAGCGGCCTGGGCATGGCCATTACCAAGAACTTCGTCGAGATGATGGGTGGCGACATTCAGGTTGAGAGCGAGAAGGGCGTGGGCAGCACCTTTACCGTCACCGTCACGCTTGGCGCGTCCGACAGAAGCGCCCGCAATGAAAGCGACCAGCTGCCGGCCAACTTGCGCGTGCTGGTGATTGACGACGATGAGGTGGCCTGTGCTCATGCGCAGCTGCTGCTCACAGAGATGGGCGTAACGTCAGAGATATGCCAGAAGTCCACTGACGGTCTTGCCAAGATTCGCAAAGGCCACGAGCAGGGCTCGCCCTATGGGTTGGTAATCACCGACTACCTTATGCCCGAGCTTGACGGCGTAGAGCTCACGCGCGAGATTCGCGCGCTTGACGGCAGCGACATGCACACCATTGTGTTCATCCTCACCGCCTACAACTTTGAGGACATGGCAGAGCGTTCTCTAGCGGCAGGCGTGGACGCCGTACTGGACAAGCCCCTGTTCAGGGACATCCTTGAGCGCGAGATTCGCTCGGCACTCGAGAAGCACAAGGGCGCGGTGCCCACAGATACGCAGGCAGATGAGGGCGCGTTGCAAGAGGCCCAGACCGAGGTCTCGCTTGAGGGGCGCAGGATACTTCTAGCCGAAGACATAGAGATCAACGCCGAGATTATGATGGACCTGCTCGACATGGAAGAGATGGAAGCCGAGCATGCGGAGAACGGCCAGGTTGTGGTAGACATGTTCACGCAGAGCGAGTCTGGCTACTACGACGCCATTCTCATGGACATCCGCATGCCGGTGATGGACGGCCTCACGGCAACCGGTGTTATCCGTCAGTCCGACCATCCTGACGCAAAGACCATCCCCATCATCGCCCTTACCGCCAACGCCTTTGACGAGGACGTACAGAACTCGCTACAGGCGGGCATGAATGCCCATCTCTCAAAACCCGTAGAGCCCGACCAGCTCTACACGACCTTAAGGACGCTGATAGGACAAAGGGAGTAGCCATGGCATTTGGGAAGCCCAATACCGTGGCACGCAAAAGGTACAGTAAGGCATGGAGATGAGAACGTATGCTTGAGCCGCATCATCATATCTGGCCGGACATCTCGCTTGGCACCGAGACGGCAGAGTCTCTCTTTTGGCTTGGCGAGCACATACCTGGCGGCTTCTTTGTCTATCGCGAGAACGAAACCCAAGACCTGCTCTACGCCAACGGCACTACGCTGCGCATCTTTGGGTGTGACACCATGGAAGAGTTCAAGGAGCTTACCGGCGGCAACTTTCGCGGTATGGTGCACCCCAAGGACTACGAGCAGATTCAGGCGTCCATTGAGCAGCAGATCATTGAGGACGACACGCACAAGTTTGACTACGTTGAGTACCGAATCGTGCGCAAGGACGGCCAGATTCGCTGGGTTGAGGACTACGGTCACCTTGTGACAATACCCAAGTACGGTGACG
>JAFWLX010000028.1 GCA_017510875.1 Atopobiaceae bacterium
GGCGGCCTTCTCCTCGGCCTTGGCGGTGGCTGCCTTGGTGGTGCGGGCGCGCGTGGCGGTCTTCTTGGTTGCGGCCTTGGTGGCAGCTACCTTGGTGGTGCGGGTGCGCTTGGGCTTTGCGGGAGCCTCCTCGGCCTCTGCCGGGGCTGCGGCTGCGACGGCCTCTACGACCTTCTCTTCCACCTTGGCGGCGTCGGCTGCAGTAGTTGTCTTGCTTGTCTGCTTTGCGGGCATTAGTTCCTCCTTAAGGAGCGTTATCAATAACATGCCAACTTAAACACGTATAGCAAATGGGCACTAGATGCGAGTACTCATCGGCGAACAAGGCAAATTGGCAGTACAGACGATACATGTTATACAGAATGCGGTAGTCGCCTGCAACCTAGGTGGAGTACGTTCTCATTTTAAGCGCTTTGATGCTAGATTGGCGTTTAAAGCGGATGCGTTTTCTCATGGCAAGTTCTCTGGTAAATGGGTGCCTGAGCTTAGGTGTATCCTCATCCTATAAGACGTGATTTGAGCGAGGAGGCCATTCATGACGCGTGATACTGTGCGTGCCGTCAAATCCATGCGGACGTGGTCTTTGCTGTTGTCTGTTCTCCTTTGTCTGCTTGTGGCTGCCTGCTCTTCTGCGCAGCCCAAGGGTTCGCCCGAAGCCCAAGCGGACGTGACGTACTTGGCGGGCAATCCCAAAGAGGTGGCCGCGGTCATTCTGCACACCAATGACGTACACACGGGCTTTGAGGACAACATTGGCTATGACGGCCTTGCTCTGTACAAAAAGGAGCTTGAGGAGCAGTACGACCACGTGCTTCTGGTTGATGCGGGCGATGCCGTTCAGGGCGGTGCCATCGGCGCTATCTCAAAGGGGCAAGAGATTATAAAGATGATGAACTACCTTGGCTATGACTTGGCCATACCTGGAAACCACGAGTTTGACTTTGGCTTTGATGTGCTTGATGAGTGTGCGGATGAGCTTGCGTGTGGATACACCTGCGCAGACTTCTGTGTAACCGGTGGCGATCCAGTCTTTGAACCTTGGAAGATCATTGACGTCGGAGACATAAAGATTGGCTTTGTGGGCGTGGTGACACCGAGCACATTTACAAAGTCCTCCATCAAAGACTTGGTAAACGACGACGGCAGTCCGATGTACGACTTTCTGGCAGACGAAACCGGAGAAAAGCTGATTGCTGCCCTGCAGGATGCCATTGATGAGGTGCACAAGAATGACGCTGACTATGTGATTCTCGTATCTCACTTGGGAAATAGCGATTCGTCTGAAACCAAGTATCGCTGCGACCATGTTGCGCAAAACCTGTCAGGGCTGGACATGGTCATAGACGGTCACTCGCATGAAATCTATAACAAGACCGTGACCTGCAAGGACGGCCATACCATTCCTATTGCGCAAACGGGCACCAAGCTACAGTCCATAGGCCAACTGACCATCTACAAGGACGGTCGCCTAGAAGAGACCCTGGTTAAGGAGGTGCCCAAGCCAGTGGATCTTGCCTATGAGGTGGTTACCCGCAATGATCAGCAACGCTTTGTCGACCCAGACATGAAGGCGTTCATGGATGAAATCGTTGACTCGTATGCCGACGTTATGGACCAAAAGGTGGGCTATGTCTCGTATGACCTGCTTGTGCGTACCCAAGACGGCTTTGATGTCAGCCGCGTTGAGGAGAACGGCCTCTGCGACCTAGTGGCCGATGCATACCGTGACCTATCGGGCTCGCAGGCGGCGCTGGTCAATGCGGGGTCAGTGCGCAACAACCTCATGGCGGGCGAGATCACCTTTAAAAACGTCTTGGACACGCTTCCTTACTACAATGACGTCATTACGGTGAAGCTCAGCGGTCAGGCGCTTCTGGACGCGCTGGAGTTTGGCGTGTCATCGTTGCCCAAGCCATCGGCAAAGTTCCCTCAGGTTTCGGGAATCACCTATAGCGTGAACAGGGATATTGAGAGCAGCGTAAAGGTTGATGAGAAGAACCAGTTTGTATCGGTTGAGGGCGAGCGCCGTGTATCCAACGTGCAGATTGTAGGCGAGCCACTTGACCTTAAGAAAGAGTACACCCTTACGGGGAGCAGCTATACGCTTACGGGCGGAGACGGTTACACGATGTTCAAGGACGCCGAGCTTGTCTCAATGACCATGCTTTCCGAGAACGAAGCGCTGATGAAGTACATAGAGGAGAGTCTGGACGGCGTGATTCCAGCTAAGTACCAAGACGCGACGGGCAGGATTGTCTGGCTTGATGCGGACGAGCAGGAGCTTGCCGAAGCAGCCTAGGTCAGAGGCGCTTCCCGGCGCCACTTTGATGGGTCCGGCCAGCGCCTCTGGCTTAGGCTATGCGGGATGAGAGGACGTTTCTACGCAAGCGCGTCAAGCATCTGCTGCGGGTTATCGACAGGCTTGACCTTGCCAAAGGCCTTCACAATGATGCCGTTCTCATCTATGAGGTAGGTGCTACGTACCACACCCATCGACACCTTGCCGTAGTTCTTCTTCTCCTTCCATACGTCGTAGGCCTGAATTACCTCAAGCCCGGTGTCAGAGAGCAGCGTAAACGGAAGGCCATGCTTCTCCTCAAAGCGCTTGTGCGATGCCACGCTGTCCTTGCTCACGCCCAAAACCACGGCATCCTTCTCCTGAAACTGCGGATAGAGCTCGGCAAATGCGCAGGCTTGCTTGGTGCAGCCAGCTGTGTTGTCACGCGGGTAGAAGTACAGCACCACCTTGTGCCCGCGATAGTCTGCAAGCGAGTGGGTGTCTCCGTTTTGGTCTGGGAGCGTGAAGTCGGGGGCAGGTGTTCCAACCTCGAGCATGATGTTCCTCCTTGCGTCTTGCCTAAACGATAGCAACATTCTCGCACAGCTGGCGCCAGTCCTGCTAAGCTGGGGACAAACATCTATGTGAGGAGATGCCCATGGAGCTCTTTGCTGGTCTTAGGACGTTTAGCTTTGGAGCAATTGCCCTGCGTTTGTTGGGC
Organism: Atopobiaceae bacterium; assembly: GCA_017510875.1. Lineage (GTDB taxonomy): Bacteria > Actinomycetota > Coriobacteriia > Coriobacteriales > Atopobiaceae > UBA1367. The sequence goes on from JAFWLX010000028.1 coordinate 3,000, forward strand.
GCGCTTGTGTGTGGTGGCATGGTAGGCGTAGACCGCGAGCTGCGTAAGAAGAAGGCGGGCCTCAAGACGCATGTGCTGGTATGCTTGGGCTCTTGCCTGTGTGTGATCGTGTCGGAGTGCATAGCCCTTGGGCGCGAGGGCGTAACCACCGACGCTACCCGTATTGCGGCAAATGTGGTTACCGGCGTGGGCTTTCTTTGTGCCGCAACCCTTATGACCAGGCGAAACGGCTCGATGCATGGCCTCACCA
>JAFWLX010000029.1 GCA_017510875.1 Atopobiaceae bacterium
TGGAAAAGGGACGGTCCCCCAATCCACGCGATTCCTAAGTGCGTCTACTCGTTGTAGGTGGTGGCGTAGGGCAGGAAGGGCTCGTTGGCATCGGGATCCTGCTTGCGCTGGCCCTCGCGAATGGCCTGGACAAGGAAGCCAATCATGAACACGTGGCCAACGCCGCGTATGACCCAACCTGCGACGGGCAAGAAGCTCAGCACGCCAAAGAGGATGCCCATGATGAGGGCCGAAATGTAGCGGCCCACGCCCGGGAGCAGCATCCTGCCAAGGGCTGCGGCGGTGAATCCAAGCGATACCAAGCTGGCGGCAATGAGCGCAAAGAGTGCGGCAAGGGCAACCGGAATGGTCACGATAGGAACGCAGAGCAGGCAGATGACCACGGGCAGCAGAATGGTCCACAGCACGCCAAAGCCAATGAAGCTGCCGGGACGGTTCTTGAGGAGCTCGCCCGCACGCTCGGTCTGGGTGCCGGCAATCCACTCGGCAATAAGGGCGCATGCAATGCAGCTCAGCACGCTAAAGAGAGCCGTCTTCCACGAGAACGAGGACGTGATGGAAGCGCCTTCGCCTTCGTCAGCCTTGTTGGCATTGATGGTGAGCTCGTTCATTGCCACCGCTGCCGTGGGGTCGATGACAGGCTCCTCACCAAGCTCGCCACGCAGCGTTCCTGCAATCTGGGCACCAGGGCCAATGGTGAGGTGGCCACCATATACCCACACGTCGCCGTTGACTACGCCATTGATGGTGATGTTCTGGCCAACCAGATACAGACCGTTGGCAGTGCCACCAAAGGTGACGCTTTGGCCAGCAAGACCCACCACATTGGCCGTGCATCCGTTAACCTTTGCGTCTTGGGCGGCGATGGTGATGTTCTCGACAGCAGCCGAGTCGTTTATCTCGACAATACGGCCAGCCATGCGGATACTGCCACCCACCTGAGCGCCAGAGACCGTAATGTTCTGGCCTGCGGCAAGAAGGTCGTTAATTACCTGGATGCCGGCAAACTCTTTCTCGTTTCCGGCCCACAGGATGTCGCTGCCAAAGGGCTTCTCTTGTCCGTCATCCATATCAAGCGGGTTGGCGGCGTCGACAGGAGCCGCCTCTGCCGGAGCCATCTCTACAGGAGCCTCTTCCGTCACGGGCGCCTCTACGGGGGTCTCGGCGGGAGCCGCCTCGACCGGAGCCTCTTCCTCGGCAAACGCCCACGAGGCACTCATGCCAGCCCAAGCGAGCGTGACCGCAAGCACGAGTACGGCAACCAAGGCTGCAATGGGGGTCTTTTGGTAGCTTGTTTCTTTACGCACGGTTCTCCACCTTTCTTGTTCGTTTCTCCGTGTAGCCACGTTCACCATTCTGCCTGCCCAAGCGTCCGCAAGCAGCATCCGCTTGGACGAACGGCCCTACTTAATCTGTGCGTGAATATCCTGCAGTGCGGTTACTTTTGAGCCCTCAACCGAACGCATGGTCTTCACGCCAATAGCAGCGGCCTTGGCAGCAGCCATAGTGGTCATGAACGGTATTTTAGCGCGGATTGACTCCTTTCGGATATACGAACCATCGGTGTTTGATGCGCCATCACCCTGCGGCGTATTGACAATGAGGTCAATCTGACCGTTCTTGATGGCATCGGTGATGTTGGGACGACCCTCGCGCTGCTTGAAGATCACGGTTGCCGGAATGTTGTGCTCGGCAAGGAAGGCTGCCGTGCCACGCGTGGCAATAATCTGGAAGCCGGCGTCAAGGTAGAGCTGAGCCACGTCAACAAGCTCGTCTTTGGTCTTGTCCGAGATGGACATAAGCACGTTGCCTGCGTTGGCCAGCGGCATTCCCGTGGCTTCCTGCGACTTTACAAAGGCCTCGCCAAAGGTGGGCGCCAGGCCCAACACCTCGCCGGTCGAGCGCATCTCGGGACCAAGAATGGGGTCTACCTCGGGGAACATGGAGAAGGGCAGCACGGCCTCCTTCACGCCATAGAAGGCGTAGCTTGCCTCCTTGAGGTTTGCCACCGGCGACGGGTTGCCCGTGAGCTCACCGGTGATGGCCTCGGTGGCAATCTGCACCATGTTGATGCCGCAGACCTTGGATACCAGAGGCACCGTGCGGCTTGCGCGAGGGTTGGCCTCGATGCAGTACACCTTGCCGTTCTCGATGGCGTACTGGATGTTCATGAGGCCCACCACGTGCATCTCTTGGGCGATCTTGCGCGTGTAGTCCTTGATGATGGCAAGGTTCTCGTCAGAGATGGTCACGCTGGGCAGCACGCAGGCGGAGTCGCCCGAGTGTACGCCCGCAAGCTCCACATGCTCCATGACGGCCGGCACGTAGGCGTGGAAGCCGTCGCAGATGGCGTCTGCCTCGCACTCTAGGGCGTGCTGCAAGTAACGGTCAATAAGGATGGGACGGTCGGGCGTAACGCCAATGGCGGCGGCCATGTAGGCACGCATGTGCTCGTCGTCGTAGACAACCTCCATGCCGCGGCCACCCAGCACGTAGCTGGGACGCACCATCACGGGATATCCAATCTCGTGCGCGGCGTCCAGGGCCTCGTCCACAGTGACGGCCATAGCGGCCTCGGGCATGGGAATGCCCAGCTTGTCCATCATGGCGCGGAAGGCGTCGCGGTCCTCGGCCAGGTCGATGACCTCGGGCGTGGTGCCCAAGATGCGCACGCCGGCCGCCTGCAGCTCGCTGGCAATGTTGAGCGGGGTCTGGCCGCCAAACTGCACGATCATGCCCAGCGGCTGCTCCTTCTGGTAGATGGCCAGCACGTCCTCGGTGGTCAGCGGCTCAAAGTAGAGCTTGTCCGAGGTGTCGTAGTCGGTAGAGACCGTCTCGGGGTTGCAGTTGACGATGATGGTCTTGAAGCCCAGCTTGTGCAGGGCCTTGGCGGCGTGCACGCTGCAGTAGTCAAACTCGATACCCTGGCCAATGCGGTTGGGGCCGCCGCCCAAGATCATGACCTTGTCACCTTCCAGCGGATCGCTGGCATCGGGCGCGTTGTAGGTCGAGTAGTAGTAGGCAGAGTCCTGCGTGGACGAGACATGCACCTTGTCCCAACCCTCGCACACGCCCAGCTTGGTGCGCTGCTCACGGATGTCCGCCTCGGGCTGGCCCGTAAGCTGGGCCAGATAGCGGTCGGCAAAGCCGTCGCGCTTGGCCTGGGCCAACATCTCTGACGGCAGGGGCTCGCCAGGGTTGGCCTGCACCTGGGCCAAGATGGCCTCCTCCTCGGCCACCAGGTCGGCCATCTCTTGGATGAACTCAACCTTGATGGAGGTAAGGGCGTGAAGCTGGTCGACCGTAGCGCCCTTGCGCAGGGCCTCGTACATCACAAACTGGCGCTCGCTGGTGGGAAAGAACAGCAGGTCAATAAGCTCGCCCAGGGTCTTCTCGTTGAAGTCCTTGGCAAAGCCGAGGCCGTAGCGTCCCTGCTCGAGCGAGCGGATGGCCTTTTGGAAGGCCTCCTTGTAGGTCTTGCCAATGCTCATGACCTCGCCCACGGCGCGCATCTGCGTGCCCAGGCGGTCCTCGATGCTCTTGAACTTCTCAAAGGCCCAGCGGGCAAACTTGATGACCACGTAGTCGCCGTCAGGATGGTACTGGTCAAGGGTGCCCCACTTGCCGCAGGGAATCTCGTCAAGCGTAAGGCCGCTGGCCAGCATGGCGCTGATAAGTGCGATGGGGAATCCCGTTGCCTTGGATGCCAGAGCCGAAGAACGGCTGGTACGGGGGTTAATCTCGATGATGATGTCGCGATCGTTCACGGGGTCGTGGGCCCACTGCACGTTGGTGCCGCCAATGACCTTGACCGCGTCTACGATGCGGTAGCTCTTCTCTTCCAGACGGTCGATGGTCTCTTGCGCAATGGTCTGCATGGGAGCCACGCAGAACGAGTCACCGGTGTGGATGCCCATGGGGTCGATGTTCTCGATGGTGCAGACGGTGATCATCTTACCGTTTGCATCGCGCACCACCTCAAACTCAAGCTCTTCCCAGCCAAGCACCGACTCTTCTACCAGCACCTCGTGCACGGGGCTTGCGGCCAGGCCACGGGCCACCACACGGCGCAGTTCGTCAATGTTGTACACCAGACCGCCGCCGGTACCGCCCATGGTGTAGGCAGGACGCAGCACGCAGGGATAACCCAGATCCTTGGCAATCTCCACGGCCTCTTCCACGCTGTAGGCAACCTTCGAGCGGGCCATCTCGATACCCAGATCGGCCATGAGCTCTTTGAAGGCCTCGCGGTCCTCGCCACGCTCGATGGCGTCTACCTGCACGCCAATGACCTTGATGCCGTACTTGTCAAGCACGCCGGTCTTTGAGAGCTCAGCCGAGAGGTTAAGGGCCGACTGGCCGCCCAGGTTGGGCAGGATGGCGTCGGGGCGCTCCTTCTCGATGATGGCCGTTAGACGCTCGACGTTAAGGGGCTCGATATAGGTGCGATCGGCCGTACCGGGGTCGGTCATGATGGTGGCGGGGTTTGTGTTGACAAGCACGATCTCGTAGCCAAGGCTTCGCAGGGCCTTGCACGCCTGCGTTCCCGAATAGTCAAACTCGCAGGCCTGGCCAATGATGATGGGGCCAGAGCCAATGATAAGAACCTTATGTACGTCTGTGCGCTTGGGCATTTGAGGCTCCTTTCGCTGGTACCTACAGACGTGTGCGTAAAGGGGCCGTAGAAAACCCTCGACGATTGTGGCAGATGGCATCGTGCTCAAGGAGAAATGCAACACTACGGTTACATATGCAAACTTCTCACATATTTGAGGGGCAATTATGCTTGGTGCACAAAAGGCGCTACGTCGCACAACGTGCAGCAGACGGCCCGTCCGTCAAAATGACGCCACTTTGCGTCCGTGGGGCGTACGGCCGACTGCCCGTCCGTCAAA
>JAFWLX010000030.1 GCA_017510875.1 Atopobiaceae bacterium
CCGAGGGGTCCTGCCCCAGGCGCGTGTGGGCCCTGGCCTCATGAGTTATTACGCAATTCGGCAAGTAAGGACTCACGTGCAGAACGCTATTGGTCCATCTTTGCTATTGAATCGCGCAGCGCTGCAGAGAATATGGTGGGGTTATCGCTGGCAACGTTATGATAGCCGGCAACATAATCGATAGGCCAGCCAAGAGACGTCGCTCCCCTCTCAGAGGTGCGGCCAAACATGCCGTCTCGTCCCTCTGTGGTAACCATGACCCTCACGGGTATACCCATGCCCTCAAGCACGTCCTTCTCTTGTGCGTAACGTTGCACCTGATTGAGCTCGCCGTGCATGAAGTTTGAGAGGTTTGCAAACACCCGACGCATCTGCGCGAGCGTCTGACGTGGGCGCTCGCTCTCGGGCTGGCCCACCACTCGAGCGAAGGCCGGAAGCGCACGTTTAATATGCCCCTGCTCAAGATAGCCGTTAAGCTCGGCATTCCATGCGGCAATCTCGGCCTTTGATTGGTCGTCAAGTACCAGGGAGGGCTCGAGCAACACAAGGCCACGCACCAAATCTGGATGACGTAGTGCCAGCTCTACCGCAATGAGCCCTCCGGCGCTATTGCCAAAGACCCATGCGGGAGCCGTAGCATATTGCTCCAGAAGCAGGGCGGCATCATCTGCCTGCGATGACACTGTGTAGTCATCGTCGGCGGGTGACTCTGCACTACCATACCCACGCCGGTCATAGGCAATAACGCAGAAGTCTTTGCTCAGAAGCTGTGCCGCCTCACTGAAAAACTGTGCGTCACTTATGATGCCATGAATCATAAGGAGCGCTTCGCCCGTTCCTAGCACCTGATGAGCCATGTACCAACTCCGCCTAATACTGCATGTAGATGAACTTGGCGGCATCGTATCCGGGACCATAGACGCCAAACACGATGACCACGATAATTCCTATGTAGATCAAAGCCCACTTAAACAGCGTGCCGCGACGGTCAATCTCGTCTCGTACGCTCATGCGTTCCTGCATGATGCTTACCACAAGCACCACCAGAAGCGAGATGAACAGGATGTGGCCATCGTCACGCGTAAGGCCATAGGTCCAAATGCTGTCATCAAACCACTGCCAAGGCTGCAGGTTAAAGAAGATGTTCCTAAATACCATGGCGGTATTGGCAAGGTTGCCGGGGCTTGTAAGCACACGGCCACCTACAAAGATGCAGAAGGTGCGCAGCATCTGGAACAGCTTCCACGAGCGCGATTCCACGTTGATTCCCAAGTGCTCATCAAGCTGCTCAAACTCCTCCTGGAACGCAACAGAAATAGTGATGAGCACGCCGTAGTAGATTCCCCAACATACATAATTGGGGCCTGTTCCATGCCAAAGACCCGTGAGCATCCAGGTGATAAGGCAAGGTATGGCTACGCTGATCACGCGTGTCACACGCTTGGAGAAGCGCTGGGCATTCTTGCGATTGAGCTTCTTCATCCATGACGAGACGCTCACCGGATAGTACACGTAATCCTTGAACCATCCACCAAGGGTCATATGCCAACGACGCCAGAACTCTGCCACCGAGCGCGAGAAGAACGGATGATTGAAGTTCTCCTCAAGCTCCACCCCAAGCATCTGTGACGCGCCGCATACGATTTCCATGTATCCCGAGAAATCCATGTAGATCATGAGGGCGTCAAGCACCATGACCACCAAAAATATGCTGCCCGCATGAGGCTCACCGTTGTAGACGGTGGTGACCATGAGGTTGAGTCTGTCTGCAATGACAAGCTTTTTGAAGAAGCCCCAAATGATGCGCTCGCCTCCGTGCACAAGGTTGCGTTCATCAAAGTGCGCGTCAAGCTTAAGCGAGGCGCCCAAACGGTTGTAGCGCGATATGGGTCCCTGAAGGATGTGGGGGAAATAGATGGTGTAGAGCAAGAACCGCGGGTAACTCTGCTCGCAGGGATAACGATGCCAGTACACATCGAGCAGGTATCCCACCGTAGAGAACGTGTAGTACGAGATGCCCAACGGCATGAGAAGAATCGTTGGGTCAACATGAACGCCTTGCGAGTAGATGGAAGCTATCCCTTCGAGCGCAGATATTACGACACCCGAGAACTTGGTCACGCACAGCGCACCAATGCAGAGCACCAGTACGCCAATCAACGTACGTTTTCTAAGCGACTTATACGTTGCGCGCAGGTCCTTCTTTCTTTGCTTGTCAACACCCGGCTCTTTGAGCTTTGTCTTAAGCTCATCATCTAGGTTGCTGAGGCGCAAGGCACCTGACCACACCACAAATGCGGTAAGCAGTACGCATGGCAAGAACTGCCACTTGCCCGCAAGCACATAAAACACCAAGCTTGCAGCAAGCAGAACCTGCCACCTATATTGCACGGGACAAGCGTAATAGATGCCAATGGTTATGAGCAGAAAGAGCAGGAACGCTCCCGAGACTACCGTCATGCCTTATGCCTCTTGCAGCTCTTGCACCATATCCCAGATGGCTTCCACAGAGTCAAAGTTCTCGTTCTCCATGTACTCCATGCCAATCTCGATGTCAAACTCCTCCTCGAGAGCGGTAATGAGCTCGGTGATGTCAATCGAGTCGAGGATGCCGCCTGATACGATCTGATCCTCATTTGCAAAGTCGACACCGGATTTGATGCTTGAAAGTATCTCGATAATCCTATCCATACCAGTTTGTCCTTCCTTAAGCCTGTGTTGGTAATTCCTTGTACAGGACCTTGCCCGCCTCGTTGTGCGGGATTTCCTCAAGGTAGCGTACACTAAATGCCGACTGACTCAAGCGAGTTGTGTCAGAAAGCCACTTGCGCACGTCTTCTACCTTTTTTTCGTCGGTCACATACGTGACCATCATGTCATCGACGCCTGTCGACGCGCATTGCAGATCTTCGAAGGCGGTTTGCAACAGCCTGTCAATCTCGTCAAGGTTGACGCGGTTTCCAAATATTTTAAGGAAGCGCTTCTTGCGACCAACGATGTAATAGAACCCGTCCTCGTCAAAGAGCGCCATATCGCCAGTCTCTAGGCGACCACCTCTCTCATCGCCAAATGCAAGGTCTTCGGGACGCTGGGCGTATCCCAACGTAACGTTGTCCCCCTCGTATACCAGCTCGCCTGTTACATTGGGCTGTGTTATGACATTGCCATCCACATCTATGAGGGTAAAGGTTCCGCCGGGAATGGGAACACCCATGCTGCCAGCCTTTTCAAGGCTCTTCTCGGCGGGAAGGTATCCCATGCGAGCCGTTGCCTCGGTTTGGCCGTACATGACAATGAAGCGCTTGCCATGGTCTTGTGCCCACTGTGCAAACTCGGCATGAAGCTCGGGCGAGAGCTTGCCTCCGGCCTGGGTCATATAGCGAAGGCTGGGGAGGTCCATCTTAAAGAAGCGCACGCGCTTGAGCATCTGGTAGGTAAAGGGAACTCCACCAAACGAGGTTGCCTCCTCCTGCTTGAAGAAGGACCAGAAGGGCTTCATGTTCATGGAGTCGTCAGTAAGCAAAAGCGTTGCATGTGCAAGCAGGTGGCTGTTGATGATAGAGAGCCCGTAGGTGTAGTTCATGGGGAGCGTGGTAATGGCACGCTCGTCTTCGCCAATGCCAAGGTAGTCTACGATGGCCTCGGCGTTTGATTGGATGTTCTGGTAGCTCTGACGCACGAGCTTGGGACTTCCCGTTGAGCCAGAGGTGGTAAGCAGCAGTGCCAGATCTGGGTAGAGCTCTGCGTGGCAGGCATGGTCTGCCTCAAGCACAGTGTAGGTACCCGATTCTGCCAGGCTGTGATAGCCATCAAAGGTGTCTGCCATCTCTGTGGGCACATAGAGGTAACGCGGATTGTAGGTTGCAAGCAACGCCTTAAGAAGCTCGGACGTAATCTTACGGTCCAACAACAGGGGCACCACACGTTGCCGCAAAAGGCCTATGTAGCCCACCACGCTTGACGGACTGTTCTCGCAAAGGCAGAAGCACAGGTCGCGTTCGAGCCCAAAGCCAGCAAATGCTGATGCCGCATCGTCAAGCTGTCTATAGGTCATGCGCTCGCCCGCTGCAGATACAAGCGCTTCTTTGTCGTCACCCACAAAGTCAAAGAACACAGCTGGTCCTCCCATCAGAAGCCTTAAGGCAAATCGACCTCGTTGTCGTGCGTGTCAAAGTATGCGGTGTCAACCACAATATCAAGCTTTGGATTGTAGACCACAATGTTCACCCCTCGCCCATTTGAGGCGTAGTTTGTGGGGGTTCCTACTTGGTCAATCACGATAGAGGCAAAGTTGCCAGACCAATAGCCACCACTAGAGATGGTGATGCCGTTGCGCTCGATAGAAACGGACTCTGATGAGCTGCGTTGCTCCTCGGTGACCGTTCCGTTTTCAAAGATCGCGCAGTACGAC
>JAFWLX010000031.1 GCA_017510875.1 Atopobiaceae bacterium
ACCCGCTGCTAAATGCGTCGGCAGGGGAGGTCCTACCCATAGACCTGTTGCACCACATCATGCTGGAAGCCATTGCGGCACTCCAGGCCACGGCAGGAAGCGCAAGCTTAAGCTGCTCTATCACCTTGTCCGAGACGCCCAGCACCACGGCCATTATCAACAGGCGGTTCCAGAGGATGACGTCGTTGGGCACGGCCTCCTCCAGCTTGGTGAAGTCCTTGAGCCAGCGCCTGAGGGCATCAAGCTTGGCATTGATCTCGACAGCCTCGGGCGAGCGCTTGGGCAGGCTTCCCAAAAGCATCAGCTGGCCAATGCCTACCGTACAGAGCAGCGTGATTCGCACGAACATTGAGAACGTGGCGCCGGCATACTCGTACGCCCGTTGCGAGATAAGCATGAGATCGGCCAACGCAAGGATGAACACAACAAAGTCAACGGCAAACAGCGTGCCAGAAATCTTGCCTGTAATACCACGATCGCCACTGAGCAGGCCGCGCTCCTCCACCTACCCCTTGACGGCGTCTTTCCACTGGTCAAGGCGCTTGGTGTAGGATTCCTCGAGTTTTGACGCCACGCGCTTGAAGTCGGACATAAGCACGGTGTTCTCGGGACGCTCGTTGCCGTCGGATAATTTGCGCGCATTCTCGCCCACATAGTCAAAGACAAACGCCAAGGTCTCTTTGTCAATGGGGTCGGTAAGCGCCTCGGCCTTCTCGGGAACCAGCACAATGCGCCAGTCTTCCTCCTCCTTGGGGCTTCTGGCCAGGCGCTTTCTGTAATAGGTTGCCTTCTCAAGCTTGATGACACCCATGTCAGAGAGGCGCATAAGGCTGGCGGTAAAGTCGGGTCCCTCGCCGGCCTTGTTCTTGTCCACAAAGTAGAGCACAGCCGGATGGTCGTTTGTGGGGACATCGCGGAAGTACTTGTCATCAAAGGTGGCGTCATGGCTGCGCCGATAGGCTATCAGCCCTGCAATAATGCCCACAACGTTGAGTGCAATAAGGATGTTGAGCACCCACTTTTTGATGTTGGTCCAGAACACGGCGTTCTCAAAGCGCTGGTTGGCCGCCCGTGCCCAACCGTCCTCTTCAGTAAGGATGGTGTCAAGGCGTGCCGCGCCCCTGTCGTCAAGACCGCTGAGCCATTCGGCAGGGAAGGTGGAGCGAATCTCGGCAAAGTCACCCTTGCGCACTTTGGGCACCCATGCACGAATGGTTCCCGGCTGGCCGGGCTCAATCTTGTCCCACGAAGCGGGAACCGTGCCCGAGGGAACGTCAATCTGGCCCTGGAGCGAGGCATTGTGCAGCCAACCGCGAATGTTCTCGCCGGCAACAAGCTCGGTGCCCTCTGTGGCGCCCTCAAAGTACAGGTAGCAATACACGTCATTGGAGGGCTTTTCCCATCTGCTGCCCACAAACTTCCAGTACAGCTCGCCTGTGTCGCTCCAACGGGCAAGTGCGCCCTTTATCTTGTAGCGAATATAGAAGGTAGGATGGCCGTCGGTCTTGTCATAGTGCACATCAACGCGGGTGTATTTGCTGGTCTCCTTCATTGTCCAGGTGTTCTCGGCAGTGCCGCCTTTGGCAAAGGTGTAGGGAACTAGCGAGTCATTGCTTGAAATCTCGCCCGCCTCCAGCACCTCTACCGAGCAATCGCCCAGCTCTCCACCCGTTGTGTCTATCTCCCAGTAGAAGCCGTGGAAGTGGCCGTCAAGGTCGAGCGTGCGATCCTCGTGCACGGTAAGCGTGCCGTCAGTGTGCACCGTGGCAAAGATTTGGGTCTTCTCCAGGCTGTAGTCCTTGTCGGCGGCCAAGGCCAGGACGGGCATAAAGGCCAGCACCAGCACGGCTAACAGGGCTACCAGGGCAGAGCGTGCCGAGCGCGCTTTGCACAACATGGCGTACCCCCTTTCGGTAAGGGTTGCGAATGCTCTTATTGTACGTGTACCCAGTTTGTTTGGCGGTTGTCTTCTGAGACGTGCCGCCAAGAGGGCCTTTGAGGGCTGTTTACGCTCTGGTTGCGCGGCGACACTCTAGTGGGGCCGTCCCCCCAAACGGACCATTACGGACGGCGTTGGGCCCCTACCGGTCCGTTTCCGGGGATCCGCAGGGGCCCGTCCCCCCAAACGGACCAGTACGCCAACGCTGGCGCCCCTACCGGTCCGTTTCCGGGGATCGAACGTGGATTGGGGGACCGTCCCCAATCCACGTTTACATGAGTCCGTTGTGCAGCTCTAGGGGAGCCCAGCCGTTATTGCACCATTTGGGCACCGAGTTGAACACGTTGCCAGCAAGGTCAACCACCCGCTTCAGCTGCGCCTCTGTTGGATTAAGGCCGTACAGGTCAAGTATTCCCGGTAGCTCGTCAAAGGGGTTGAACTCCTCTTGCGCCGCAAGGATAATCTCGCTAACCATATCCCGGGCAAAGAAGTAGTCGTCCTCGCCGTCGGGCACATGCTCGTCAAGATAGGCCACCAACGCCTGCACGGGCTCTATGCGAAGCATCCACCCAACTACGCTGCCAGCCTCGTCCAGCTCGTCGGGTACGGGTCTTGGCGGCTTCATCCCTTGCTCGTCCAACAGCTTCCGTATGGCATCGCGTCGCTCAAGGGGGCTGAGCTCATCCAATGTGTCGGCAAAACCCGCATCAATCAGCAGGATATCCTCATCCAGATAATCTATCGCAAAGCCAGTGGCCCTTGCGTGCACCCTGAAGAAGAGCATGCTCATGAAGTCATCGTCCTCAATGCTTGGATCAATGCCCGTCTTCTCGATGCACTCCTCGACCGCATCTTCTATATGGACAAGGCCACGCAGGTCGACTACTAGGTTAAAGAAGTCAACAATACGGTCGTAGCGCTTTGCTCGCGCAAACTCGGCCTCCCAGTCAATTGGGGCAAGCGCGTCAAGCGCCTCCTGCGGCATCACCGTTACAAACTTGCCGTCTCTGTGGTAGGTGAGCGTCAGGGGAAACATGCTTAGCATAGGTTTGCCCTGCTTGAGTGCCTGATGATCGGATACAGAGCAAATGCCACCCGCTTCAACCAGTCTTTGGAGGTCGTGCAGATCGTCCTCACTCAACGTGCGCATGAGCGAGCGCAAGCCTGCGGCATCCATGGGCGAACGAGCCTTAATCTGCCTGAGGAGCTCGGCTTTCTTCATGGTAGAAACAGGGCCGGTTATGCCTAGCGAGCGTGCCATGTCCTGCAGCTCGTATTTGTTCAGCTTGGCATAGGCCTCATCAAGCGTTTGGGCCGGTTGGCCTTGAAAGCACTTGTGCTTCAAGGCGTGTAGGAAGGCCTCGTTCTCTGCTCCAGCCTGGGTTTCTAGATATTCCTTGGCAAGGTATGCGCGCAAACGAGCTTCTCTCTCGGCAGGTTCAAGCCCAGCCAGGGCCCCACGATGCTGCCCCTCTACCTGCGCGTCCGCATTCATGTCAAGCTCGGTCTGGTGAGCAAAGTGCTCGGCTTGCGCCTGAAGCTCGTGCTCTTTAAGCTGGGGAGCGAGCTTGACGAACTGCGACGAGTTGCGGATGACGCGGTTCTCGCCAATTGCGGCGTTAATCCAATCCGTATTAGCCGCTTGTATTCCTGGCCCCATTGACACCGGATACTCGAGCATGGATACCGCATACACTACGGCGTTCTCAAACGGCAGCAATGCGGTTTCAACCATTGTTGGCAAGCTGCCTAAAATGCTGTCCGGCTCGCGCGTGATGCCTCGAACGGCAATGGCGTGCTCAGCGTAGTAGAAGAACACATCGCTGTCCCTGCGAGAGACGAAGAAGTTGCCGTAGAGGGCGCACTCCCAGCGCTGCACCTCCTTAAGGTCGGTGCGCGACAGGCCACGAGGATTCTCATTCACGAAGTCCGCGATGAGCTGCTGGTTATTGCGGCTCTGCCACAGGGCCTGCATCACGTCAAAGCGTACCCTGTCGTCAAGGTCGCCGTAAGGCGTGAATGGCTGCTGGAAAAGCTGCAGACGATTGTTGACGTACAGGCAGAGAGTATCAAACAGGCGATAGAAGCGCTTGCCTTGCTTTGGCTGCAGAATCATGGGGCCTCCGGGAGGTTTGAGCGCTTGACTGTGGGGCGTAAAGGGGACCGTCCGCCAATCCGCGTTAGCGAGAAGGCGTTGCAAACGGTCCGCTTCTTCCACCAATGTGGATGGGGAACGGTTCCTTTTGCGCCCCACAGCTAGTCATGTGGAAAGATTCGAATAGAGTATACCTTCATGGAGCAGATGTTTGTTAAACTAACGTATCGAGTATCGCTTACGTAACATTCTTGGTCACAGCCTGCCCCCAGGCTCTGTGGGCCGTGACCATCCCGGGCGGACGCCGCAGCGAACGGAGCGACCATGGGCATAGGGGAAAACATCAAAAACCTGCGGAAAAATGCTGGTATGACGCAGGAGCAGCTTGCCGAGCGGGTGGGTGTGGCGCGAACCACCATAACGCAGTGGGAGTGCGGATGGACCAGCCCTCGCATGGGAAAGGTCAAACAGCTTGCCAGCGTGTTTGGTACCACAAACGCAGCAATCGTGGCCGACACGGGCAACGCGGGCCTTAGCTCGGCCCAGATTGCCGCTGGCATGCCCGCGGCCGTTCCCCTTACCACACTTAGCCGCGTGCGCGCTGGCACAGCTGACGACGAGCTGAGTGTGAATCATCCTGCCGAAGAGCAGCTAGTCGAGCTTCCTGCATCGCTTTTGGCGGCTCATCCCCATGCGCAGGCAGTTATCGTGGAGTGCGACTGCATGGATCGCGTGATGCCCAGGGGGATGGCAGCCGTCTTTGATCCCGACCTTGCACCCGAAAACGGCCAGATAGTCATAGTGGAGGTAGATCATCAGGGCGAGCATCGCAAGCCGCTGCTGCGCCGCTGGTACCAAGGCGGCAACACGATCATGCTTGTTGCCGACAGCCACACAACCTACGACGACATCTTGCTGCCTGTTGATGCCGCCATCAACGTGCTGGGCACGGTGTTTCACACTCAGAGCGTAGGGCTTCTCTAGTGCTGACATCGTAGGCGCGTGGATCGGGGGGCCGTCCCAACGTCATTTAGTTTAGAAGGCGAAGAGTCATCCGCCGGAATCATCTTGGCTACATTCGCAGGTACGTGTCCTTGCCTCAAACTCGATAGAGCGGAAAGACTCGAACTGCATGCTTAACTAAATGGCGTTGGGACCGTCCCTTTTCCACGTTGGCAAAGAGAAGGTGTCGTTCCGTA
>JAFWLX010000032.1 GCA_017510875.1 Atopobiaceae bacterium
CAAATTGTCACATGGTGCCTGTCCCCTAAGTGTCACGTGGTTTAGTCTTCCAGGTAGCGACTGAGGAACTCGCGGGTACGCGGAAGCTGCGGGTTGGTGAACATCTGCTGGGGATCGCCCTGCTCGGCAATCACGCCCTGGTCCATGAACACGACCTTGTCGCTCACGTTCTTTGCAAAGGCCATCTCGTGTGTGACCACCACCATGGTCATGCCATTGGCGGCTAGGTCGCGCATGACGTTGAGCACCTCGCCTACAATCTCGGGGTCAAGGGCGCTGGTAGGCTCATCAAAGAGCATGAGGTCGGGCTTCATGCACAGGGCGCGGGCGATGGCCACGCGCTGCTTCTGACCACCCGAGAGCGAGGTAGCCGGGGCATTGACAAAGTCGGACAGGCCTACGGCGTCCAAGTGCCGACGCGCTTCTTGCTCGGCCTCGTCCTTGCTCATCTTTTTGAGCGTGATGGGTGCCAGCGTGCAGTTGTCCAGCACGTTCTTGTTATTGAACAGGTTGAAGCTCTGGAACACCATGCCAATCTTCTCGCGTAGGCGGTTGATGTTCACGCGATCGGCGGCCAAGTCCTCGCCATGAAACCAGATATGGCCCGAGTCGGGGGTCTCGAGCAGGTTCATGCAGCGCAGAAGGGTTGACTTGCCACTGCCCGACGCGCCAATAATCGTAACCACCTCGCCCGGCATCACGGCAAAGTCGATGTCTTTGAGCACCAGGTGGCTGCCAAACGACTTGCGCAGGTTTTCAACGCGAATGAGCGGCTTGGCCGCGAGATTGTTCTCCATCTTCCCTGCCTCCTAGAGCTTGTCGCGGCTATGGGTCTTGCGCGTCTTGTTTAGCGAATACTGGGAATTGCCCAGCCCGTCAATGGTACCCACCGTCGAGTCCATGTCGGATACGCTGTTCAACACCTGAGGCTCGACCGAAAGATGCTTGGCAAAGCGACCCAGCAGCCAGCTTGCGCACATGGTCAGGCAGAGATAGACAAACGCTGCCACAATGTAGAGCTCCACCTGCTTGAAGTAGATGCCCACCACCGTCTTGGTAGCAAACATGAGGTCAAACACACCAATGACCGAGAGTACCGACGAGTCTTTGATGTTGACCACCAGCTCGTTGGAGAGCGCGGGAATGGCGTTCTTGATACCCTGCGGAAAGACCACCTTGATCATGGCCTGCCATTGCGAGAGACCCAAGCTGCGTGCGGCCTCGTTCTGGCCGGGGTCAACCGCCTCGATACCGCCGCGCAGCACCTCCATCATGTAAGCGGTGGAGTTGAGCGAGATGGTCACCAGACCCGCCACAAACGTTGACCAGACCTTGCCAATCTCGCCCACCGTCATGCCCGAGTTCTTGAGTATGCCAAAGCCGGCAAAGTAGATGAGCATGGCCTGCACCATCATGGGAGTGCCGCGCACAATGGTGGAGTAGCCCTTGGCAAACTCCAAGCCCAGACGCTTGAGGAATCGCACAAAGTCGTTATCCGAGCGATCGACCTCCTGAATGCGAATGAACACCAGCAGGATGGCAAGGAAGAACGCAATGGTCGTACCAAAGACCGACAGTGCAACCGTGGTTAGAATGCCCTGCTCAATGATGCCGTGACTCTTATCGAGCATGTAGACGATGGAGCTTAGGGGGTCAGAGGGGTTCTTGTCCTGCGCAAGGCTGGTTGAGACCACCCAGAGAAAGCCCATCACCGCGCGGTCAATAAACAGGATCAGCGTGATGAGGCACACCACATACGAGCAGTAGCGCGTGATGGTCTTAGCGCGCGGCTTAGTAAGAGGGCAGGTCTTTTGATAGGCGTCACCGTTCCAGTGGGTGAGCTTCCACACCAGTGCAAACAAAGACACCGCCAGCCACGCCATGAGGAACCAATACATGGCCACCTCAAGGCCGTAGGCACCTCGCAGAAAGCTCATGGGCGAGCGTGGTCGCATAGAGAACCATATGCCGATGAGCGCAACGACCGAGGTGGTAAGAAATACGTAGCGATGGTCATCGAGGACAAACTTCTTGAGCTTTGCTAGACGTGACATAGGGAATCCTGCCCCTCATGCTGGAACGAGAGCATCCGCTCTTCCGTTCCATTTTTGAGGACGAAGGGGACCTCCCTGTGCAATCAGGGCGGGAGGTCTCCTTCGTCTAAAACTGTGCGAGTGTTACTTGTTGCAGCGCGGCTTACTCGGGCTGACGCTCGACAGCGGCCTCCCAGATCTCTTGGCGCTTGGCCTCGTCAATGGTGGCGAGAATGTCGTTCATCTGCTTGACGATGTCATCCTGGCCCTTGGAGATGCCAATGTTGACAGGGACCTCCTCGGAGAAGCCCTTGCCCTCATCAAAGATGATGCCCACAAGCTCGGGATGAGCCTCGGTCATGCTGGCGATGTTGCCCACATCAAAGGTGATGGCATCGCAGGAGCCGGCAAGCAGGTTTGAAATCTGGTCGGGCACCGTGGGAACGGGGCTCAGATGGTTGACGCCCTTGATCTCGTCGATGACGGTGTCAAGCAGGGTGTCCTTCTGACCAAGTACGGCTGCGCCCTTAAAGTCCTGGATGGACGTGGCGTTCTCGTACTCGGAGCCCTTCTTGACCATAAGGCCATAGGTGCCCACGTAGTAGGGATCGGTGAAGTCGATGGACTCCTGGCGCTCGGGTGTGGCGGTCATACCAGCGATGATGACGTCAATCTGGCCCTGGCCCAACGCCTCGATGAGGCCGTCCCACTCAAGCTTGATGGCAACCGGCTTGAGACCAAGGCCCTCGGCTACGGTCTTGGCAATCTGCACGTCGTAGCCATCGGCAAAAGCACCCGAGACGTTCTCGATGGGAATGGTGTACTCGGACTCGGCCGTAGCCTGCCAGTTGTACGGTGCATAGGCAGCCTCCATGCCCACGCGCAGGTTGCCGTCAGTCCCAAAGGCGGCAGTGGAAGTGGCGTCGGTAGCGGTAGTGTCACCAGAGTCACCGCTGTCCTGGGCGGCAGGCCCGCAAGCGGTCAGGCCCAGCGCAAGGGCTGCGGCACCGGAGAGCTTGAGAAAACCGCGACGAGAGCAGCTGGAGGCAATGGATTCAAACGTTGAGTTAGTACGAGCGTCTGCCATAACGGCACCTCTTTCTCTTGAGAAAACCCCTTGCAGGCTCACGCAGGGGAGTTACCTTCGCATTGGATACCGTAACCATTCGCTACGGACGGAGCAAGAATGCGCGGTACTTTGATACAACAACGCAACAGCAGACGATGGGTCCGCAGCAGAAGTAGCCCCCGAGGCCACCTCTGCTGCGGACCCGTGGACTACCTTGGCCAGCCAGGGCCCACCACGGGAGGCTCGGAACTGCTCCACTCCCCCAGCTTGGCGTTGGGCGAGGCATCCAACGTAAGAGGTGCGGTAACTCCCGCACGCAAGTTGCGCAGGGCTGCCACCGCAATCATTGCACCATTGTCGCCGCACACCACCATGGGTGGAACGGTCACGCGCACGCCCATCTTTGCAAAGCGCTTTTGGTACGCATCGCGAAGCACAGGATTGGCCGCCACACCACCACCCACGCAGAAGTCGTGCACGCCCGTCTCCTCAACCGCCGTCGCGGCTTTGGCAACCTGCACGTCCACCACTGCCGCCTGGAAGCTTGCCGCCAAGTCGGGCAGGTTGATGGGCCGTCCAGCGCGGTTCTCCCCCTGGATATAGGTGATAACCGCCGTCTTAAGCCCCGAGAGCGAGAAACGATAATCGCCACTGTGCAGCATGGCACGTGGGAAGCTGACGGCACGTGGGTTGCCCTGGGCCGCCAGCTTGCTGATAACCGGCCCTCCCGGATAGCCCAAGCCCAGCGCCTTTGCCACCTTGTCAAAGGCCTCCCCCACCGCATCGTCGATGGTTTGGCCCATAATCTCGTAGTCTCCCCAAGCGCGCACATGCACGAGCATGGTATTGCCGCCACTCACCAAGCTTGCCACAAAGGGCGGCTGCAGGTCTGGGGTCTCAAAGAGGTTGGCTAGCAGATGTCCCTCGAGGTGATGCACGGGCACCAGCGGCAATCCCGTTGCCGCGCAGAGCCCTTTGGCAAAGGCCACGCCCACCACAAGAGCCCCCACAAGGCCGGGGCCGGCGGTTACGCCAATGGCAGCTAGGTCTTGAGGTGCCAGCGTGTCCACGCCAAAGTGCTCGCCCGCACGTGCAAGCGTCTCTTCAAAGACGCCCACGATGGCCTCGGTGTGCTTGCGCGAGGCAATCTCGGGCACCACGCCGCCAAAGCGCGCGTGGAAGTCAATCTGTGTAGCCACCACATTTGCGCAGATGGTTCCCTTGCCATCGATGATGGCAAGGGCGGTCTCGTCGCAGCTGCTCTCGATGGCAAGCACCAGAGGGGCGGCAGCCGCAATGGCCTTGCTCTGGTCGGGCGTGCGATCAGCCGGCACGATAGGCCACGGCCGTACCGACGGGCGTGGGTCAGGGCGCTCTCCCGCACGCTCGGTATCTATCACCAGCGGCAGTGCCGCAGTCATGATAAGCGCATGGCTCCCTTGTCCATAATAGTCTCGCCGCAGCCCCACCTGCTCAAAACCCAGCGACTTGTACAGTGCGCAGGCATCCTCGTTGCCATCGTGCACCTCGAGCGAAATCTCGGAGGCGCCCAAGGTCTGGCCATCGTAGGCAAGGCGCGCCAGCAGGCGCGTTGCAATGCCCTCGCGACGACGATCGGGACTCACGGCCAGGTCAAGCACTTCAAGACGGTCGCCGGCAAGAAGCGCCCCGCCAAAGCCCACGATGGTACCGCGGTCGTGCGCAACCCACCAGGTACGCCCAGGTTGGGCCAGCTCCTCCTCAAACATGGGCGCCAACCATGGCTGATGAACACCGCCGGCAAACGCGCGACCCTCAAGCTCCTCAACCTGCACGATATCGTTGACCGACATGGGACGCAGTTGCAGGTGTATGCCCGCAAGCTCCTCGGCAACGCCCGAACCCTGAACAAAGCCGCTCTTTCCAAGCCCCAGACGCTGGCGCTCGGCCTCCTCGGCATCCGACAGCCGAGTGTAAATGGGAAGAACGAGGGCGGGATCACCGGAATCGCGCACGGCATCACGCTCGATGGCGGCAGCGGCACGCAGCAGGCCCTCGGATGAGGGGTGCCAGCAGGCCTCGTCCGCAGTGCGAGAAAGGCCCGCCTGCTCAAACAGCGCGCGGTACTTTGCCAGACCGTCACCCGTAAGGGTCAGCGCATCGCGGTCGCCGCGAGCCGCCCACTCGTCCACGCAGGCCTGGGCCTTCACCACAGTCTCAGCCACAAAGGTACGCTGCGGGCCTTCGTCACTCACCACGTAGATGCCGGGATAGACCTCACCGCGCATCGCGTCGCCCACCACGCCCACAAGACCACGCACGCCTGCCTTCCAGGCACTCCAGGCAGCGGCATCTAGCGTGGAGGCACCGTAAAGCGGCACGCCCAAGCCACAGGCCAAGCCCTTTGCCGTAGAGATGCCAATGCGCACGCCGGTAAACGAGCCGGGGCCTCGACCAACAAGCACCTCATCCACATCCGACATGGTGAGCCCCACCGCCGCAAGGCAGTCAAGAGCCGTTGAGGTAAGCTCCACGTTGGTCTGCCTGCGACACAGGTGGTCACCAGAGACAAGAACATGCACGGGTGTGTTCTGCTCGCCGGGCGTCCACTGCGCCACCGCGCAGCAGAGCATATCGGTAGAAGTATCAAGCGCCAGCACGGTGCGTGCGGCGGTATTGCGAGCGGTCATGGGCGCTCCTATCGTGCTGCCACATTCGCGGGAACGTGGATTACTACAGGTGTGCCCGCGGAGCCCGTTTACCTCTCAAGGGGATGCGGATCACACGGCACACGGTTAAAGGGCTCGGCTGCTGCCGGGCTTTTGCTAACACGGACAGACATGGTAGCAAAAGTTTGGCGGCATGTTGCCTTACCGCCCTACCTACTGCTCTGCGGAAAGATCTATCGCAAACTCATCACCCATGACCAAACGGGTGGTGTCCACAATCCAGCCGTAGGGATCATCTAAGATACGGCTCTCCTGGCGCTTTGTTGCAACAGCGCTGAATACCGGCCTCGACGAACACCAGTCTAACGTAACTATGAACCAGCTCCCAAAAGGACTTTTAGCAGCCTGTCGTCAAGATGCGCGACTTAATACCAGCTGCCTCCATG
>JAFWLX010000033.1 GCA_017510875.1 Atopobiaceae bacterium
ACCAATCTCAATCTGCTTGATGTTCTTGGTGTCGACGAAGGCGTTGAGTGATTCTTCATCGGCCGGCTGCACAATAGTACTCGGCAGCTCGCGAATGCCTTGAATCTCGAATGTCTCGGTATCGCGATCGTAGCTGAACTCGAGGTACTTTGTCTCGCCATCCTGATCGATGCGCGAGCGATACTCGATGGTCGAGGGGTTCTTAGAGACCATGTCAACTGCCAGAGGTATGCCATTCAGGCAAATCCACTCGCCGGAAAAATCGCAGTGCATGACGCCATCGTTCTCGATGGCAAGGTATTCGTCACGACCGTAATTGGTAACAGTGCCCTCTAGCTCGTTGTAGGCACCGATCTCAAGCGCGTAATCCTGCACCATATCGGCCAGGTCGTCACTCATGGGAATGGAGAAAGAGGTCTCCTCGATGGTCGGCTCGGTCTTGGTGTACTGCCTGAAGGGCTCTACGTCGAGCTTCTTGGGCTCCAGACCGGTAAGGTTACGCACATAGTTGCCCAGCTCCTCGTTTAGGGCGCCGGCAATCTTGTAGTAGTAGAGCGCCTTTACGTCCTCGCTCTCGCAGGGACCATCAAGGTACTTAAGGGCGTAGGC
This sequence comes from Atopobiaceae bacterium, assembly GCA_017510875.1. Lineage (GTDB taxonomy): Bacteria > Actinomycetota > Coriobacteriia > Coriobacteriales > Atopobiaceae > UBA1367. Next base: position 610 of record JAFWLX010000033.1, read on the forward strand.
AAGGCTTCCGAGCGAGTCCATAGATCCAGGGAAGTAGATAGAGATGCCCTGGGAGTCACTGGTGGAACCGCTGTCACGATGGTAGAGAACAGTCTGTCCAATGAGCTCCTTGACCTTGGCCGACTCCTCGGGGAACGAGTCCACCGTGCGATCGACATAGTTCCCTAGGTCGATGGTGTTATAGATCTTGCCTGCCGATCCAGCGTAGTGAGTTGAGTGCGAGGCGGCGCGGCCCATCTCTGCAAGCACCGAAAGGTCCTGCGAGGCCTTGGAAAGCTGCGCACGGCAAAGCTCGCTATAGGCATCGTAGAGTTCGCTTGCCTTGGCCGCATCGAGCACGGCAAACGTGGTATCCCAGTTGAAGATAAATCCAACGTTGATGTTTTGCGTGGCGTAGTAGTCCATATAGGAATCTGCGATTGCCTGGCAAACGCGCGCGGGGCTCATGGTGGGATCTTCTTTCATGGCGGTGAGCCACGGCGTGTAGTCCCAACCGTCACCAGGCTCGGTCTCCTCGCTCACGGCGTAGTACTTGGCAAACCCGTCCAACGCATGCGTGACCTCAAGAGATGACATGAGGCAGGCGTCAAAGCCGATGATGTCAAACGCAGGATTGTCCAGATTGGGCTCGTACACGCTCGAGAGGGCGCTACGGATGTCGCTCAGCGAAAGCGCGTCACCAAAGATGGAGTCATTGCCATAACCAAAGGCGCCACCACCATGGTTCCAGAGTATCAGCATGGTGTGGTCGGCTGGATAGTTGTCCTTGCAATACGACAGGAACTCGGACAGGGTCTCGGGGACGCTGCTAGGTTGAAGCGGGAGGTTCTCAACCTCGCTGAACACGCCCTGCTTGTACAAGAAGCGCTGCGTACGGTTGGGATTGATGGAAGAGTTGCCCCAGCGAGTGGCACCACCAGTCTGGATGACGATGTTGATGTTGTCTGGCCATACATCCGCGCGCATCTCAGAGATGTCGGAGGAGGCAGCGCCCTTACCTGACGCTACTGTCACGTCATTGGTCACAGGAACAGATGATGCAACAGGCGTGACGGGGTTGAAGAGGTATGCAGGAAGCTCAAGGCCGTTGGCTTCAAGCTCGTCGGTATACTGCGTGAACATCTCGCTGAAATCCTTCTCTGTGCTTGGCTCACGCTCTGCCTTCATCTTCTCGACCATCGAGTATGTTGCCTGCGAGAGGTCGTTTTCTCCCTCGTCCTCGAGGTTTGAACCCACAATATAGACGCAGATGGTCCATGTGTCATCTTTGTCCACCGGATCGATCGCGGCTATGCGTGCCGCTCCCTCTTCGTCGGCAGGACAGATCTTAAGGATTTCTTCTTTGGGTACGGGGTTGTTCTTTTCCTCTTTATAGTAGGTGCTCAGTCCTGTGCCGATGACAGTTTCGGGTAGCGTGCTCAGTACGGGCCAGAAGATGTACGCAAGAACGGCAATAACCGCAAGTGCCGTAACGGGCTTCTTAAGATAGAGGTTCCATACCCTGGTGCCTAGCGGTGCGTATTTGTAGTGCTCTTTCTCTAAATCACGCACCCTTTTGCGCTCTGCCTTCCAGAGGCGCCTTCTTTCTCTTAGGCGCGCAAAGAAACCTTGCTTTTGGGGCTGCTCGGGCGACTGAGCATCCTGCTGCTGGTTGTCATCCATAGTACCCTCCTCCATCCGTCCACATTGTTTACACAATCATGACAAGTATCGCAGAGTTCACAGCCTTGTACAACGATGAGCAGCCCCAACGTCTTATTTGACGAAGGGGCTGCTTGCTGGCTTGCGCTGCCAGCCACGGATGGTCGGGACGGATGTCGCCTACACGGCTACGATGTTTACCAGGCGCCCAGGCACCACGATGACCTTCTTGATGTCCTTGCCTTCGATGAAGCTTGCCACTGCCTCTTTGGCTGCAGCCTCAAGCTCGTCTTTTGTGGCGTCGGCAGCCACGTCGATGCGGGCACGCAGCTTGCCCTTCACCTGCACGGCAATCTCAACTGTGTTGCTCTTGGCCAGCTCCTCGCTAAACGTAGGCCAAGGCTCGTCGTAGACCGATCCCTCAAGCCCAAGCGCCTCGTGGTAGAGCTCCTCGGCCCAGTGCGGACAGATGGGCGAGAGCATGGCGACGATGGCACGGGCAACCGCAGCGCACAGGGCCAGGTCGCGTTTGTCCTCCCCTACCTTGTTGAGGTATCCGCTGGCATCGTTGACCAGCTCCATCACAGCCGAGATGGCCGTGTTGAACTGATAGCGGTCAAAGTCGGCCGTGCACTTAAGGCCCATCTCGTGCATGCGGCGGAAGAGCTCTGCTGAAGTAGTGTCAAGTGACTTAGGGTCAACCTCAGCTTGAAGGTCAGCATTTTGTGCAAGGCCCCACACCGTACGCCACGCGCGCTTGATAAAGCGGTTGGCGCCGGCAACCACTTCTTCGTCCCAGTTGAAGTCCTTCTCGGAGGGAGCAATGAATAGGATTGCCAGTCGCATGGTGTCGGCACCGTAGGGCCCAATTACGCTGGAGGGCGGAACCACGTTGCCCTTTGACTTGCTCATGGTATCGCCGTTAGCATCCTTTACCATGCCCTGGCAGAGCAGGTTCTCAAAGGGCTCGTCAAGGTCAATCATGCCCAGATCGCGCATGACCTTGGTCCAGAAACGCGAATAGAGCAGGTGCAGGATGGCGTGCTCGATGCCGCCGATGTAGTTGTCAACCGGCATCCAGTGGTCAACGGATTCCTTTGAGAAGGGCAGCTCGGTGTTGTGAGGGTCACAGTAGCGCAGGAAGTACCAACTTGAGCAAGTGAAGGTGTCCATGGTGTCGGTAATGCGCTTGGCAGGCTTGCCACACTTGGGGCAGGTGGTCTCATAGAAAGGCGCGTATTCTGCCAGCGTCTCGCCTGCACCAAGGTCAAGATCCTCGGGCAGCATCACAGGCAGCTGATCATAGGGCACCGGCACGTCACCACAGCAGTCACAATGGATCATGGGAATGGGATTGCCCCAGTAGCGCTGGCGACTGATAAGCCAGTCGCGCAAACGGAACTGGACGGTCTTGCGACCCACGCCACGCTCTGCCAGATAGTCGATAATGGCATCCACGGCCTCTGAGTGCTTGCCACCCTTCATGCCCGTAAAGGGACCAGACTGAATGAGGTAGCCCTCGGCAACCATGGCATGGTCCCAATCGACGTTGGTGACCACCATATCCTTCTGGTCCTTGAGCTGCTCGTAGAGGGGATCATCCTTCTCGGCAATGATGGGCGGGATGGGAAGATCGTACTTGCGGGCAAAGTCAAAGTCGCGTTGGTCACCACAGGGGACGCCCATAACGGCACCTGTACCGTAATCAAGCAGGATGTAGTCGGCAATCCAAATGGGCAGCGGCTTGCCGGTAAGTGGGTTGATCACGTAACGGCCGGTAAAGACACCATGCTTCTCACGCTCTGAGCCCTGACGGTCAACCGAGGACACCTGCTCGATGGACTTCTTGAGCTCGAGGAAGTCCGCCTCGTGCTCGGTGCCGACCACCAGCTCGGCAGCAAGAGGGCTCTCGGGCGGCAGCAGGAAGAAAGTAGTGCCGTAGAGCGTGTCGGGGCGCGTGGTAAACACCGTGATGAGACGGTCAGTGGGCGTAACGCCGTCTTCTGCCGCAAGGGCAAAGTCGATCTCGGCGCCCTCCGAGCGGCCAATCCAGTTGCGCTGCTGCGCCTTCACGTTCTCGGGCCAACCGGTAAGCTGGTCAAGGTCGTCAAGCAGCTCCTGCGCGTAGTCGGTGATCTTGAGATACCACTGCGAGAGCTCGCGCTTCTCGGGTACCGACCCGCAGCGCCAGCACTTGCCATCGACCACCTGCTCGTTGGCAAGCACGGTGTTGCAGCTAGGGCACCAGTTGACCGGCGAGGTCGCACGGTATGCCAGGCCCTTCTCCCACATCTTGAGGAAGGCCCACTGGCCCCACTTGTAGTAGTCGGGGTCGCAGGTGCGCACCAGACGATCGTAGTCGTACGAGAAGCCCATGCGCTTCATCGTGGCAATGGCCTGGTCCATGTTCTTGTAGGTCCAGGCGCCGGCCTGGGTGTTGTTCTTGATGGCGGCGTTTTCCGCCGGCAGGCCGAAGGCGTCAAAGCCCATGGGATGCAGCACCTCAAAGCCACGCATGCGGGCCTGGCGGGCCATGGCGTCGCCGATAGTGTAGTTGCGGGCATGGCCCATGTGGAGGTCTCCCGAGGGATAGGGGAACATCTCCAGCACGTACTTCTTGGGACGGCTGGAATCGTCGCGGGCCTTGAAGGTCTGGCCTTCGTCCCACACCTTCTGCCACTTGAGCTCTATCGCCTCGGCGTCGTATGCCGGGATGGTCTTCTCGTCTGCCATGTGCTTGCCTTTCTATCGCATCCAGCAGGGCTTGCCGCAAATGAACATGCATACAATCTGATAAGTATAGACCACTCGGCGATTTTCTGATTGCGGAAGCGCCCGCGCTTAGCAGCTACGCCGACGTGGGGCGCGGTTAAGTAGCAAACTCATCCGAACACCTCCCCTTTTCTTCAAACTCATCCGTACGCGTACGGATGAGTCCTGCACGATGGCGCATCCTTTCGCA
>JAFWLX010000034.1 GCA_017510875.1 Atopobiaceae bacterium
CCGAGAAGCCATCCCGGGCCTGTCCTATGGTCATCTCCTCCATGTCGGCTCTCCTCTACTTGGCTAACTTAGCGTAATTATACCCAATGCTCTCCAACGTGTGGCCCGACATGCTGTCGCAACGCAATGCTGGCACGTCTTTCGTGTAGGTGCCCGAGGGGTTGTTGGCGTAAATTTGGCGCAAAACGCGGGTCCACACGGGAGTCAAGGGGACAGGTCATTTGACTCATTCGCACGAGTCGCGAGTCAAATGACCTGTCCCTTTGTCTCAAGAGCGGCGTCCCGTCGGGAGTCAAAGCTGGGAGACTTGTTGCGATAGTATGGGTCAAGAAGCACGTTTGACGGGAAAGGTCTGATGGGCACAATCTGGCAGATACACGGAAACGATGCGCGGGAGATGACCTTGCGACTCCTTGAGACCAGCGAGGCTTGGCGACTGGTTCCCGTTGGTGGAACGGTGGCCCTCAAGCCCAACCTCGTCATTGCCGACACGGCCGAGAACGGTGCTGTCACGCATCCTGGTGTCGTCGCGGGCTGCATCGAGCACTTCCAAGCTCACGGTATCCGCAGTATCAGCGTCATCGAGAGCAGCTGGATAGGCGACCGTACGATGAGCGCCATGCGCACAGCGGGCTACGGAGACGTCTGTGACCGTTACGATGTACCCTTCTTTGACCTCAAGCGCGATAGGACCGTGTCGGTGCAGACCCCCATCGGCAGCATCGACATCTGTCGCCGAGCAATTGAGGCGGGCCTGCTCGTTGACCTGCCGGTCCTCAAGGGCCACTGCCAGACTCGTATGACCTGCGCCCTCAAGAACCTCAAGGGTTGCATCCCCGACCGCGAGAAGCGGCGCTTTCATGCGCTGGGGCTCACCAAGCCCATTGCGGCGCTCGGGGCGGCCCTGCGCCCCGGCCTTGTGGTGGTGGACAGCATCTGTGGCGACCTCAGCTTTGAGGAAGGCGGCACGCCCGTGCAGACCAACCTCATGTACGCCTGTACCGACGCGGTACAGGCGGACGCCTACGGCCGAACGCTCATGGGGCTCGCACAGGACGAGGTGCCCTACATCGAGCTGGCCGAGCGCTATGGTGGCGGGAGCACCGCCTGGCTCCCCAGTGATGTGGTGCTGCTCAACGAGGCAAGCGCCGCTACGCACTACCCCCAGCCCACAGGAACGGTAGCTCGCCTCACCCGAAGCGTGCATGCTGACCAAGCTTGTTCCGCCTGCTTTGCGGCGCTGGTCCGGGCACTCTATGCCACGGGGCGTGGAGGTGGCCAAGACATCTATATCGGTCAGGGGTGGCGGGGCAAGCAACAGGTCGGTCTGGGCATTGGCCGTTGCTGTGCGGGTGCCACAAGCTGTGTGTCAGGCTGCCCGCCGACTGCCGAAGCCATAGCGCGCGAGCTTACCTAGGCATGAACAGGGACGGAGATGTCCACCTTGACTTCATCAGGTCTGTGGACAATCCGAAGGCTAGGAAGACCCCCTCTTTAGGTCAAACCAACGGAAGCGCTATGCTAACTACCCTGCCTCAGCGTACGTAGTGCAGCCATAAGCCAGAGTCAGGGAGCTGACGCACCTCTGCCAGCTGAAACTCGATGGGGTCGGCTCTGAGCCCAGGGACCGTCTCAAAGAGCGAGGGACGACCACTCGTCACCTCGGCAACAGGTGCCACCACCAGCGAAAGCTCGTCAACGCAGTCTGCTGCCGCAAAGGTGCCATCGGCGATGCCACCGCCCATAAGCAGGGCGCGATGAATCCCAAAGAGTTCGCACAGTTTTGTGGATGCAAGCTCCGCGTCAAACGAGCCGCGGCCCGCCAGCACGTAGCTCACGCCTACGCCGCGAAGATATGAGAGGTAACCGGGGTTGACGTCCTCCCGAAGCAGCTGCACGATTGACCCCTGCAGCGCCCCACGCGTGGTTGTGGGCCTGTCGAAACGCAGCGTGCCCTCGGGGTCAACAATCGGAAAGTAGAAGTCATCCTGGGAGGCTACATAGTCCCCATCAGGCACGGGCCTGCGTACTTGGGTGGGACGTCCGGCATGGACTCCATCGAACACCTCCGCTGCGGTGGTCGCGCCATAGATGATGCAATCCGGATCGAGCTCGTCACGGAGGGCAGTATAGGTTGGCACGAGGTCGTAAGCGTGGGAGAAGAACGAACCGGCGACGCGTCCATCGAGGGACTGTAGGATGTGCACGATGATGTGAGCTCGCATAAGATGCTCCTGTCGTTTGGGGACAAGGGCAGCGTATCCCATGTGCACACTGCGTCGCCATAGGAAGTCCGCCACCGGTGCGCGCCCATTTCTGGCATGGCTTCTCACATGCCTGCCACGGGGACGGAGGAGTCGGCATGCTCGCTCGCATGCCACGGGGACGGAGGCGCTGGCATGCTCGCTCACAGATGCCACGGGGACGGAGGCGCTGGCATGCTCGCTCACAGATGCCACGAAGCGTGAACAGGGATAGTCCCCTGTTCACGCGCTACCATAGACTCACAAGCCATAACCAGCGAAGGAGACTCCCATGGCCAGGAAACGATACCTGTTCTTTGACATCGACGGAACGCTCGCCGCAGGCGGCTACGGCGAGACGTTCATCCCCACCACCACGCGCATGGCGCTTGACCGACTGCGCAAGGCGGGACATTTCTTGGCCATCTCGACCGGACGCTCGCAGGCCATGGCCGTAGACCTCATGCACGACATGGGCTTTGACAACATGGTGAGCGACGGCGGCTACGGCGTGACCATCGACGGAAAGCTGCTGGGCATTACGCCGCTGCCGCGCGACAAGATGATCGCCCTCATTCGCGAGTGCCAGGAGAAGGGCTTCCCTTGGGGACTGCAGGTAGACAACTCCGTGACGCGCCTTGTGCCCGACGAGCGTTTTATGGACTTTACGCACGACGTGTACATGAACGCGCGCGTGGTGCCAGGTCTTGACCCCGAAGACTACCCAGAGATCTACAAGGCCTACGTCGCATGCTATGCGCCAGACGAGGAGCAGCTACAAAGCCTTCACGACCTGCCATGGTGCCGCTTCCACAAGGAGTACCTGTTTGTGGAGCCTGCCGACAAGGCCTATGGCATCCGCAAGATCATGGACCATCTGGGTGCCGACTATGCCGACGTCATCGTCTTTGGTGACGCCATGAACGACGTTAGCATGTTTGTGGACGGCTGGTACAAGGTGGCCATGGGCAACGCATGCGACGAGGTCAAGGCCTTGGCAGACTACATTACCGAGGACGTGATAACCGACGGCATCTGGAACGCCTGTGAGACCTTGGGACTCTTTGAGCCCGTGGGTTGAACAGTGCCCTGCCCACCGGCTCGGGCCTGCCACGGGGACGGA
>JAFWLX010000035.1 GCA_017510875.1 Atopobiaceae bacterium
GGCAATGAACTCGTCAAAGGTCTTAAAGCCCATGCGCGCCAGAAGCTTCTCATGGGCGAGGTTGCAGGTGAGCAGCCGAACTCTTCCCTCGCAGCGCTCTAGTAGGGCAATGGGATTTCGACCATAGACGGTTGCGGCCTCAATGCCGTGCATGGCAACACTGGTTCCGTCAAGCAGGTTAACCTGGCCCACGGCATCTAGGTACTCATCGTCTCCCGTCTTTTCGCCCGCAGAAACCCTCTTGTCAAGTGTCGCTATAACCTGATCGTACGAGAGCGGCCTGCTAAAGAGATAACCCTGCGCTTTTTCGCAGCCTATGGCCAGCAAAAACTTGAACTGCTCCTGGGTCTCAACGCCTTCGCAAAGCGTCTGTATGCCCAGGCGCTTTACCATAGAGACCGTGTCGGCAAGAACGGCGCGCGCACGCTCGTTGGTTTCGATACGGTCAAGAAAGCTCTTGTCTATCTTGATGACGTCAAAGTCAAAATCGGCCATGGTGCCCAAAGACGAGTAGCCTGTGCCAAAGTCGTCCATATAGATGCTAAAGCCGTCTTTGCGAAAACGGTTAACATTCTCGATCAGCTGAGCATAGTTGTGCGCCTCGGTGCTTTCGGTCACCTCAATGTGCACCTGATCTATAGGAACGCCGTAGCGGCCCATGATCTCGTGCAGGTTTGTATAAATGTCGCACAGCTCAAAATCAAGGCGCGAGAGATTTACGCCAAAGGGCAAGTTGATGCCAAAATGCTGAGCATCGTTCCACTGTTTGCACGCCAGGCGAAACACCTCAAGGTCAAGCTTGTAGATAAGGCCATGCTGCTCAAGTTGAGGTATGAACTCGTCGGGCTTAAGCATACCGTAACGTGCGCTGTTCCATCGAGCCAGCACCTCTATCTCGCATACCTGGCCGGTAAGCACGCGCACAATGGGCTGGCACCATGCCTCAATCTCGCCTGCCGCAATGGCCTCATTGAGGTGATCGACCACGTAGTTTCGCTTGTCAAAGACCAGCTGGAGGCTCTCGTCAAAGAGGCGATAGAAAACGTCATCATCCTCAGCGATTGTCTCGCAGGCAAACCGGGCGCGCTCGACGCAATCGGCTGCGCCCATGGGGCGCCTGCAAGGGATAGCGCCAACCTTGGCTTTAAGTCCACCTACCTCATCGAGGGTTGGGAGTAGGTTGTTGATGCGCTCTGCAGAGGTCTTGGCAAGTTCGCTCTGTATGACGTAGATGAAGCCGTCTCCGATGTAACGCGCCAAAAGCCCGTCTACGATAATGGTGTTGAGCATCCGGGCAATGCTCTGAAGCACCTCGTCGCCTGCCTCGATGCCATGTATGCGATTAAAGCGCCTGAGTTGATCGAGATGTAGATAGCAGATGGTGTAGACATCATTGTCAAAAGGTACCAGTTCGGAGTCCACACGGTTGGCAAACTCGACACGTGTCAAGAACGTGCGAGGAGTATGTGCGCCGTGAGAACGGTCGGGCATGGCATCTCCGATCTGGCTCAAAGGTGACGGTGCTGCTGCCTGTCATATCCAATCATCATATTGCAGGTTGGGTTGTACAAGTTCGTGATGACGTGCCAATTTCGGTAAACACCAAGAGTACATGTCAGTTTATGCAGAGGGGCGTACCTGTACAAAACTACGAGTCCTGCTGTGCGGACTGAGGGCCATTCTCAACTCGTCTTACAAGACGCTCCTGCGCCTTCGCTTGCAAGTTAAAAAAGCCCCGCCACAGGTGGCGGGGCTTGGCAATGCGTATGGACGCACGTTACTTCTTGGCCTTGCCCTGGTTGGCAACGGCGTCGATCTTGGCGGCGATCATCTCGGGGTCGCCAATGTAGTGCTTGTCCACAACGTTCCAGTCCTGATCAAAGGTGTAGGCCAGAGGAATGGCGGTGGGGATGTTGACCTCAAGGATCTCCTCGGGAGTGAGCTTGTCAAACATCATGACCAGCGAGCGCAGGCTGTTGCCGTGGGCGGCGATAAGAACGCGCTTGCCCTCCTTGAGCTTGGGGGCAATCTCGTCCTGGAAGTACGGCCATGCGCGGGCAATGCAGTCCTTCAGGCACTCGGTGTAGGGGAGCTGGTCCTTCATGGCAACGTCGCGGAACATCTCGGCGGTCTGGGCGCAGCGCTCGTCGCCGGGCTCGAGAGGCTTGGCGGGGATGTCAAAGGAGCGACGCCAGATCTTGACCTGCTCGTCGCCATACTTGGCGGCGGTCTCGGCCTTGTTCAGGCCCTGCAGGGCGCCATAGTGACGCTCGTTGAGCTTCCAGCTCTTGATGACGGGCAGCCACTCGCGGTCCATCTCGAGCAGGACGTTGTTCAGGGTGTGGATGGCGCGCTTGAGGTAGGAGGTGTAGCAAATGTCAAAGTCATAGCCAGCCTCTTTGAGGGCGCGGCCGCCTTCCTTGGCTTCCTCGACACCAGCCTCGGAAAGGTCAACATCGGTCCAGCCAGTGAACAGGTTCTCCTTATTCCAAACGCTCTCGCCGTGGCGGATGATGACAAGGTGCATCAGGTTGTCTTCGGCCATAGGTGGGTCCTTTCTCGAGTGTCCCATGAGCAAATGCACGTACTTGCAAGCATTCTAGTCCACTGGCTAGCAGACTCTGATGGGGGAGAGCCACGAGTTTGCCGACAAGCCCAAACGGCTCGGTCTTCGGGTGGCAGGCAAGCCGCAGGCGCGCGATGGTCCCCGAGGCCCGCATGTGCAAGATTCATCTTTTATGTTTGTGCAAGGGTAACAGAGGTGAAACCCCAAAGGCCTTAC
>JAFWLX010000036.1 GCA_017510875.1 Atopobiaceae bacterium
AGCAGCGTGCCATCTGGCATACGCCAGCGCACGCTGTGCTAGGGTTATTCCGTCTGTTTTATGCATGATCTATACGGCACAACTTCGTTTTTGGGAGGTTTGCGTGAGCGACAAGGAGCTGAAGAAGGGCACCGTGGTGTACTCACAGGGTGACCCAGGGGACTGCATGTACTTCATCCGCTGGGGCAAGGTTGGGCTCTTCACAGGATACAAAACGCTTGGCCAGAAGAAGGTAGCCGAGCTTATGCAGGGCGACTACTTTGGCGAGATGGGACTCATCGACGGCGAGCAGCGTCCCGTTACCGCCGTGGTCACCGAGCGGGACACGCAGATTGACTGCATTACCAGGGAGAACTTTGGCCAGTTCCTCCTCAACAACCCCAACAAGGTCTACCAGATCATCCAGCAGCTGTGCCACACGCTGCGTCAGACCACCAACGACTACCTTAGCGTCTGCCAGTCGGTCTCTGACGCCGTTGGAGGCAACGCAAGCGATGTTGACGCAACCAGCAACTATCGCTTTGAGCAGGACGATCAGCTGCGCGAGATTCACGACCAGCAGGCCGCAGAGCCGTCGACCAACGCGTAAGGAGAATTCCATGAATCACAAGAGCTACAACAGCGGCGAGGTGATCTTCCGCGAGGGGTCGTTTGGCGAGACCATGTACGAGATTACCTCCGGAAGCGTGGCCATCATTGCACGCTACGGTACGCCAGACGAGCAGCGTCTGGCCACGCTAGGCGTGGGCGAGATCTTTGGCGAGATGGGCCTGGTCGAGTACTACGAGCGCAGCGCCACGGCAGTTGCGCTCGAGGACGGCACGAGCGTTGACGAGATTGGTTCGGACGAGTTCATTGCCTACCTGCAGCACCAGCCCGACAGGGTTCTGTCCATCATGGGTCAGCTGAGCGCACGCGTGAAGGCAACCAAAGCCCGCTACGACGAGGCCTGCCGCACCGTGTACGACGCCATCGAGGTCGAGAAGGCTGGCGCAAAGCGCGAGCGTGACCTGCGGACGCGACTCTCCGACATGATTCGCGCGTTCACGCACTCCGCGTAGCAGCCCAAACCTGGCACCAAACGAGAATTGATGCGACCGTGAGCAACTCTGACTTCACCCTTACCGTACTAGGCACGCGTGGCTCAATGGCGGTGTATGGAGACGAGTACATCGAGTTTGGCGGCTCTACCTCTTGCTACCTTGTGCAGGCAGGACAGAAGACCGTACTGCTCGATGCGGGAAGCGGCCTGCTTAAGGCACCCGTCTCGTTTCCTACACCGCCCGTCATCCTGCTAAGCCATTGGCATCTTGACCATCTGCAGGGCTTGGGCATGTACGGCCGGCTCTCGCAGGCAGGCATGTACACCCAGCTGTATGCCCCAGCAGCAAGCAAGGAGAACGTACTCAAGAGCCTCAATGCCCTCTACACTCCCCCCTATTGGCCGCTGGAGCTTAGCGGCTATGCGGGCGACCTTGACGTTGACGTCGTGCCCAAGACACTTGACCTGGGACCCTTGACCGTAGAGACCATCGAGGGCAACCATCCCGGTGGATGCCTTGCCTTCAGGCTGAGCTATGAGGGCAAGGTCATTGTGTACGCCACCGACTACGAGCACGAACCCGTCTCGTTTGCCCGACTGACGGATTTTGCACGCGACGCCAACCTGCTGCTATACGATGGGCAGTACAGCGAGGAAGACTACGAGTCGCATAAGGGCTTTGGCCACTCTACGGCCCAGAAGGGCATCGAGCTCATGAAGGCCAGCAACGCCCAGCGGTTGCTAATCGTTCATCACGACCCCCAGAGCACCGATACAGAGCTGCTCCAGCGCGAGCGTCGCATTGGCCGCACGGATGTGAGCTTTGCACGTGAGGGCGAGATGATTGCGCTATGAGCCAGACATCTGATGCGCGCATAGCTGCGCTGGAAAAAGAGAACGAGCAGCTGCGCCGCTCGGTCGACAGCCTTAAGGACTTCATCCGCACGCGGATGGGGCCCTACGTTACCTACGAGGTGCTCGATGAGATCATGGGACATGAGGGCAACGCTGCCATAGAGGGCGAGCGCCGAGTTGTGACCATGATGTTCACCGACATCCGCCAGTCAACGGAGCTTTCCGAACGCATGAGCGCAACGGATTACATCAAGCTGCTCAACCATTACTTCAGCAACATGATTGATATCATCGACGCCTGGCAGGGCAACATCCTTGGCTTTGTGGGAGACGCCATCGTAGCCGTGTTTGGCGCACCCAAGCCAAACGATGACGCCGCGTTTCAGGCGGTGGGCAGCGCCGTGGCCATGCAGCGCCGGATGGAGGCCGTCAACGCATGGAACAACGAGCAAGGCTACCCCAGCATTGCCATGGGCATTGGCATTCACACTGGCGAGGCCATTGTGGGATGCATTGGCTCTGAGACCCGCATGAAATATGACATGATTGGCCGAAACGTCAACCTGGCATCGCGGATTGAGGGCTACACGAAGGGCGGACAGATTCTGGTGTCCACCGCAACCTTAGAGGCAGCAGGCTCGCTTGTGGTGGAATGCCCAAAGAACGCGCAATGGGTAAGCCCTAAGGGCATCCAAGGGCAGGTGCAAGTCCACGACATCGTTGGATTTGGGTCACTAAGAATCCCAGGCTAGCGGTTCTATTGCACAAGCGGCTGGGCAGAGCTGTTTTCCTCAAACATCTCCTCTTTAAGATGCTGCAAGAACTGGCACAAGAAGTCGTGCCTAGACTCGGCGAGCTCTCTGCCCGACTGAGTGTTCATCTCGTCTTTAAGCAGCAGGAGCTTGTCAAAGAAGTGCTGCACCGAATCCTCTAGCGACCTTCCGTGCTCTCCGCCATAGGCAAAGGTGCGTGCGATGCCTATTGCGCCAAGGGCATCGAGCCTGTCGGCATCCTGCACGATCATTCCCTCGATGGTCTCGGGCTTCTGGCCTCTGTTCTGAGTAAACGACACCGTGTTGATGGCCTCGCAGATCTGCTCGATGCGATCGGTGTCCACCAGGGATTGCTCGAGAAACGCCCGCGCATTGGCATTGCCCTCGGTGTGGAACAACTTGTAGTCATCGGCATCATGGAGCAACGCCGCCAAGGCCACCACCAGAGCATCACAGCTAGGCTCCGTCTGGGCAATGAGCATGGCGTTTTGCCACACGCGCAGCGCATGGCCTGCGTCATGCCCGCCAGAGTTGTCTACAAACAGCTCGGATACGTAGTCGATGGCCGCCTGGACGGTTGCCTCTCCCTCTGTAAGCACGTTACTCCTGTCTTCGGTATGAGCTCTTGCAACAGCATACCGCTTTTTGCTTTAGGCCACAGAGACTTCTAGGCCCCCAAACACTAAACTGTAAGGACGAACTTGACTACTCGGATTGGATGCACATGCACAGCAAGGCGCGCCATATGCGAAAAGACGCACGCGAACACAGCTTGCTAGGACCTGCCATCGTTATTCTCGTGCTGCTTGTAGCGTTTGCTCACTGCACGCTCACCAGACGCTCGCGCAGCAACGTAAGCTGGCAAGACCCGCCGCAGGACAACGCGTATCTTTTTGACAGAGATAAATTTTTGCATGACAACGGCCGCTATACCTACGAGGATGGGTCGGTTGTAGCGCGCAGGACGGGCGTTGACGTTGCCGACCACGAAGGCCACATTGACTGGGAGGCCGTAGCCAACGACGGCATCGAGTTTGCCTTTATCCGCATTGGGTATAGGGGCAACACCGAGGGACTCGTCCACGAGGACGAACTCTTTGAGGAGAACCTAACGGCAGCTCAAAATGCTGGGCTTGCCTGTGGAACCTACTTCTACTCGCAAGCACTTAACGAGGACGAGGCGCGCGAGGAGGCAGCCTTTGTCATCGACCGCTTGGGATCGCGACAACTTGAGTACCCGGTGGTGTTCGATTACGAGCTGGGTAGCGGCCACAGGATTGCCGATGTTGACGAGGCCACGGCAACGGCGTGCGTGCGAGCCTTCTGCGAGGCCATCCGTGATGCAGGGTACACCCCCATGCTCTACGGCAACAACTATGACCTGCGACGCATAAGCCTGTCTGAGCTTCCCGACTACCCCATCTGGTTTGCCGAGTACGGTTCGACACCCTCGTACGAGGGCGCCTTTGCCATATGGCAGTACAGCGAATCCGGTCACGTTAACGGGATAGACTCCAATGTCGACCTCAACCTTGATCTAAGCGAGGCCTTACAGGCGCTTAGCTCGGCCAGCGAGGAGTAAAAGGCCCGGACGTGAACGGGGGACGTGTTTTACGTTCTTTCTTGGACGAAAAACACGTCCCCCGTTCACGTCCGAGGTAGCGCTCTAGCTCACTCCAGGCCTTGATAGTACTGCTCAAGGTAGGGCCGCGCCTGTACGTAGTACGGCTCCAGACGCTTGTCAAACTGGGTGCCCATACCATCCATGATGATGGCGTCGGCACGCTCGAACGACATGGCCTCCTTGTACACACGCTTGCTCACCAGCGCATCGTACACGTCAGCAATTGCCATAATGCGTGCCTCAAGGGGAATCTCCTCCCCTTTCAAACCCTCCGGATACCCCGAGCCGTCCCACCTCTCGTGATGGTAGTGAGCCACGTTCTCGGCAATGCGATGAAACTCGTAGTCGTCTGTTCCCACAAGAATCTGGTGCACAATGCGCGCGCCCTCGGCGGCATGCGCCTTCATCTTCTCAAACTCCTCGGGCGTAAAGCGTCCCGGCTTGCGCAGAATGGCGTCGTCAACGGCAATCTTGCCCAGGTCATGCATGGGTGCCGCCTTTATCACATTGCGACAGAAGCTGTCGGTGAGCTCGTCAACGCCAGCGCCCTTCATCTGCGCAATCAGAAGCCTCACGCCCTCGCTGGTCCTGCGAATGTGTCCGCCGGTAGAGTTGTCGCGGCTCTCAACCATGGTGGCCATGCTCAGCACCAGGTTGTCGTGCATCTCGACAATGTGCGCCGTCTTCTTCTCTACCTCGTCTTGCAGCTGCGTGTTAAACGAGTTGAGCAGCTTGATGTAGCGCTGGTCTACGGTATCGTCGGTAATGAACAGCTGATAACCCGTCTTGCGCTTTCCGCTGTACAGGTACTGCACGTCAATCTGATAGGTCTTGTCGCCTAGCTTGTACAGATTTGTATTGTCCTTCTGATCTGCCTCAAAGGCAGTGAGCCATGGAAGAACCGTCTGCGCCATGAACTCGTTGGAATCCAGCGGCATATCAACGGTCAGCTCGTTAAGCTGAGGAAACACCTTCTTTGCCGTCGTATTGCTCCCTAGGTAGTTGTACTTGAAGTCAAAGGAGGCAAAGCCTGTGGCACCGCTCTGTTTGAGCGAGTCAATGGCAGAGTCGCCTATGTTGTACATGCTCATGCGATAGGCAATCACCAAGTACACAACCAGCGCAAAATCGTACGCAACAGCCAGAAGCTCGACCCCTGGCACGGTCATCCTTCCCCCAAAGAAGCAGACCATGGCCACAGACTCGGTAAGAAAGAGCAGGTAGAGAGTTTTGCGAGACACCTGGGTGTTTTTCAGATACGTATAGACCACAGCCGCAAAGCTTGCACAGAAATACGCCACCTCCATAGCGATGAACGCGGCATGCGCCGGCCCGTATTGCTTCTTGAGCGCAGACACACCGCCCATCTGCACCAACTCTGCGTCTGCGTAATACAGGGGCGACTTTCCAATGGTTAAAACGCATATATACATAGCCGTGCAGAAACAGAGCAGGGCCACGCGCACACGACGGTCTATCTTGATGCTACAGAGGCTAAACACGGCAAGCATGAGGGTGTACAGCAGGTAGCACCCGCCTATGTAGGACATCTTGGTTGCTACAAGCGCCGCTTCCAGCGTACTTGACTGCGAAACCAAGTAGTACCCCAGATTGGCAATGGGAACAAGCACGAAGATCAGCGTGATGTGCATGTCAAAATGCTTATGCCAGATGGACAGGTAGCATATGGTGAGCACGACTGCCAACGCAAGCATGAACAGGTAGTACGCAGCCATCATGGTGGTGTCTCTTCCGTTTCCAAACCCCTGTGGGTAGTTTTTCAGGTGCTACACTGACTATAGCTGTAGATAAGATATCTATGAGTCACAAAGACGACCATAGGCCACAAAGGACGATTATTCGTTACAGGTCACGGGTTGGCCATTACGGGTACCGTCTGGCTCCGCTTCGGCTAAGCGTTTCGCCCTTACGGCGCGGCAGCTGCGGAACTCGCTCGCTGGCGCGTTTTGCACGAGCCCTTCGGGCCGTGACATGCCACTGGCATGTCACGCTCGCTCCCGCCGCGCCGACGGGCGAAACAGCCTCAGAAGGAGCCAGACGGTACCCGTCTTGGCCGACCCGTGACCTGTAACAATTATTCTTCGCCGCGGGAAGCCGCCCAAGATTGGCTGGCCTCTCACAAACCCTAGTCGTTCCTCAGCGCGACACAGAAGTCTTCAATCTTGCGCTCGTTGTCTACGCTGGGCTTATCCTTGGGATCGATGAGCACAAGCTCTGCCTCTAGAGCGTCAATACCCAAACAAGCTTTGAGCCTGTCAAAGGCCTTCTCGGCACCGTTTCCGCTTTGGCAGGCAAAGGCGGCGATGCGCTTTCCGCGCAAATCGTTCTCGGTGACAAACGTGCGTAGCGGCGGAGTAATGTTGCTAGCCCACACGGGGAATCCCAGAATCACACGGTCGTAAGCCGTACTGTCAAACTCATACGGCTCAAGATCAGGGGCCTCCGACATAACAACGCTCATTCCGCCCCAGAAAAACTTACGGAAACCGCTTGTGGGATACACCTTCTTTGAATAGATGCGCAGCATATCGGCTCCAAGTGAGTCAGCAATCTTCCGTGCTGCGTAATCGGTGTTTCCTTCAAGCGAGTAATACACCACCGCTGTGTTCATGTTTCCCCGTTCGTCCGGCTGCTTGGCTAACTGCAAACAGTCGTTGTTTTACGTCTGATGCCCTAACGTGTCAAGTCATCAAGGCCAGCTGAGTGGAACACACTCCTGGGAATGTGTTCCACTAGGACGCATGACAAGCTAGCTTCGTCTCAGCTCCACAGCAATCGTGTTGAGATACTCGAGCGCCCCTGCCTCGACGGCCTTGCGGTCCCCTTGTGCGTACTCGTTGTCACAGCAGATCCAGTCGTGCCATGCCTCGGCGGTGCAGGACATCTCGTGCATGTCAACGATCTCTACCCCTGCGGTCTGCGAGAGATTGTTGCGCCACCAGCTCATGTCGTGCATGTACTCAAGCTGCTCGGGAGTCCACGACGCAGTGAGGCAGGCAGGCAGATTGTCGTGGCAGTCGCGCACCATGCCGGCAATCGCAAACAGAAGTGTGCCACCATGCTTGACCAGTGGCAACAGGCACGAGCCCAGATACTGTGGGTCGCGGCCAAAGTAGTTGTAGGAGTCAACGCTTACCACCGCATCAAAGAACTCGGTGGCAAAGGGCAAGGCGTTTGCATCGGCCTTGAGCGGCACAATCTGGTGGTTGGTAAGCCCAAGGCTCTCGAAGAAACGCATGTTATCGCCTGGCTCGCTCCAAAGGTCTGCGGCATAGACGGTAAATCCGTACTCGCGCGCCATAAGGGCACTTGTAAGGCCGGTGCCGCTACCAAGGTCGAGCATCACCGATCCTGCAGGGATCTGCGAGCCGTAAAGCAGCTCTTCGCAAAGCTTCAGGGGGTTTGGCCCCATGCTCTTCTCAAGCACGATGGATTGCGCAAAGGTGTCTGCCTTAGTGAAATTCATGATATGGTCCCGTTCTGTTTTGAATCCGTATACAAAGGCGGTTTTGGAACGCAACAAACCAAGGGCACCTAACATGCCCTCTCTGTGCAGGCAAATGATGCTGCACAGCTGTTTGATTAGCGTTCCCTACAGAACAATGACCAAAAAGACATCCCCTTGAAGGACTGTTGCAAAGGCCCCGCGCCTTTGCGTTGACAGCAGCATGCCACGATGCCAACGCATTGTCAAACTTGTTGCATAACAGATGTAGACGAGCGCAAGTTTCTTGTCACTGGTCACGGGTAGGCCAGGAGGGTGACCCTCGGAGCTTCGCTTCGGCTAAGCGCTCCGCCCTTACGGCGCGGCAGCTGCGGACTTTTGTACGAGCCCTTCGGGCCGTGACATGCCACTGGCATGTCACGCAGACAGTCTCGCTCCCGCCGCGCCGACGGGCGGAGCAGCCTCAGAAGGAGCCCGAGGGTTGCCGGCCGGCCGGTCCGTGGGAGGCGGCGTCCCCAGAGGCCCCTTCCGTTGCGGCCCCGTCACGAATGCCTTTTGCGGGCGTAGTCACGCACCTTCTTTGCGGCTTCGCGACGTACCTCTTTCATGGAGCAGAGCTTGTCTGCAGCCACCACAACCCAACCGGTGGCATAGCGCGGAGTGACGATCCCAATGGGCCACATGTGACGCTTGATGGCATCAAGCTGTACGCTGTTGGCGCCAAACTCCTCGGCGGCAATGCGCGAACCTTCTTTGGGATGCGAGTAGGCCTTCTTGCGCGAGGGGCTTAGAAACACATCGTCCTCGGTCATACCAATGTCATGCAGAAGGCTTGCGCGCACCACGTCATTCTCGTCAATATGGACGCCATGGCTAGAGAGCCAGCGCGTTATGCCCAGGGCGTAGGTGGCCGTCTCGAGGGAGTGACAGGCAATGTTGCCGCTCTTGCTGTGGTGAGGCACCCGCTTTGCCTTGTCAAAGCGATCGGAGTGGATGATATCCTCACCCACCTGTGCCACTTCTTTAACGAGGTCAACCCTGGCGTCTGCCATAATCGTCTCCATCGCCCACAATCAAACCTCAAGCCACGCAACGTGGCGCATGTACCTATCATTTATTACCCTCTTGCTCACGTACTTTTGCCTACGTGGCAATTACCCAAGAAAAGTACGTAAGTGTCGTTCGTTAAGCGTGGATTAGGGGACCGTCTCTTAATCCACGTGGCAGAAACCAGTAGTGTTCCGTAGTGTCTCTCCGCCACGTGGATTAAGGGACGGTCCCCCAATCCACGCTCCAAGTAGAATCGTTGCGCTGCCTTCGTTAGTACAGAATCAGGGCAATGAACTCCAGTGGCTCGTCGCCGGTATTCTTTAGGCCATGCTTCTCGCCGTTGTTGCAGACAGTGGTGTCACCAGGACCAACCTGCACCGCGGTGCCGTTGTCGTTGTACTCTCCCGTACCCTTGAGGAAGTAGAAGATCTCGTTATCGCCCTCGTGCTCGTGCTCGCCAATGCTGTTGCCAGGGGCAAGAATCATGTGATTGAACAGCCTACCCTTGCCGTAGAGCTCTTCCTCGCTCTCGCAGATCTTGTGCATCTCGGTCTCGCCGTTGCCACCACGAATGCAGCGATACTCGATAACCTGGTCGTCCTTCTTCCTAAGCATGCTGGTCTCCTCTCTTGTGGACTCTACTATGCAAACTCAAGCAAACATGTTCACGAGCATGTTGCGAATTGCCTCTATCGTGACATCCGCCCGTGTGTTCTTGACCGAGCCATTGTTCTCCCAGCGGGGCAGCGCCTCGTCAATCTCATCAACAGTCATATCAAAATCGAAGGTGGGAAGGCATCCCTCGATCAGGCGGATATAGGCACCCTCTTCTATGCCAACCTCGCTGCAGAACGCGTCCGAATAGGCAGGGTCGGCTTCGCGTACGCTGGCAAGCATTGCGGGCAAGAAGGTTGCGCAGGCAAAGCCGTGGGCAACACCGTAGTTCTCGGTAAGGTAGTAGCCCACGTTGTGCGGGAAGCACGTGCCCGTGGTGTTGATAGCAAGTCCACCGAGAATCGATGCCTCGTAGAGCTGGCGGTACAGCTCGTCGCT
>JAFWLX010000037.1 GCA_017510875.1 Atopobiaceae bacterium
ATGCCGGGCGACAACTGGCGCCAGTTTGCCGGCCTTCGTGCGTTGGCCCTCTACCAGCTCACCCATGCGGGCGGCTCGCTCAACTTTATGGGCAACGAGATTGGCCAGTACATCGAGTGGCGCTATTACGAGGGCATCGAGTACTTCCTGGCCGAGCAGTTTGAGAGCCATGCCAAGCACCAGCAGTTTATGAAGGCTCTTAACAAGTTCTACAATACTCATCCGGCTCTTTGGCAGCGCGCTTACACGCCCGACGGCTTTGACTGGGTCGAGGCTGACGATGCCGAGCAGTGCCTGATCAGCTTTGCACGCCACTCCGACGACCCCAAGGACGACCTTGTAATTCTGCTGAACTTCGAGGTCAACCCCTATGAGGAGTTCCGTCTGGGCGTGCCGCGTCCGGGCGTGTGGGAAGAGGTCTTCAACTCTGATGCAGAGGAGTACGGTGGCTCTGGCGTGACCAACGCAGGCATCAAGTTCAAGAGTGAAGAAAAGCCTTGGAACAATCAGGATCAGTCTATTGTGCTGCGCGTGCCGCCACTTGGTGGTACAGTTTTGAAGTATGTGCGACCGCTTCCGGCAAAGCGCACCACCAAGAAGGTGGCAGCGAAGGCCGCCGGTGCAGGTGCCGCCAAGGCCAAGACGGTAGCCAAGAAGGCTGCCGCCACGGCAAAGGCAAGCACCAAGACCGCGAAGAAGTCCGCATCGAGCAAGGGTGGAGAGAAAACCGCCCAAGCTGAGAAGGAATAAGAAATGCCGTTGGTCCGCACCGCTTGGACTGGCGGTGCGGACCGCGAACAAAGGATAGAAATGCAGCAGCTTTTCCAAGACAATCAGGACTTTATCAAGCAGTATCGTCGTGCTTGCCGCTCAAAGTACGGCAAGTCGTTTGATCGCTGCCGCGACCGCGAGCGCTTCTACGTGCTCGCTGACCTCATTGCCAAGAAGGCAAATGAGATCAGGGGTGACCTCGATACCACGGGAATGAAGAAGGTCTACTACTTCTCGCTCGAGTTCCTCATTGGTCCTCTTCTTGACAACTACCTGCTTAACTTTGGTATCCGTGACGATGTTGCTGACGCCATTGCCGAGATGGGTGCCGACCTTGACGAGATTCTTAAGCGTGAGGGAGACCCTGGTCTTGGCAACGGTGGCCTTGGCCGCCTTGCCGCCTGCTTCCTCGACTCCATGGCCCACAACGGCATTGCTGGCTATGGCAACGGCATGCGCTACCGCTACGGTCTCTTCAAGCAGGAGATCAGGGGCGGTCGTCAGGTTGAGAAGTCGGACAACTGGCTGGCCCACGGCTACCCCTGGGAGACCAAGAAGTCTGACAGCGCCGTGCCCGTGCAGTTTGGCGGACATGTGGTGCGCCACGAGGAGAACGGCCGCTTCTGGTTTACCCAGGAGGGCGGCGAGAAGGTCATGGCCGTGCCCTATGACGTGCCCGTGGTGGGTTACGGCGGAAAGACCATCAACCACCTGCGCCTGTGGGCAGCCGAGCCCGCGCAGGAGGACTTTGACCTTGACGCCTTCAACGAGGGCAACTATGCCAGGGCCATGAAGTTCCGTTCTGACGTCGAGGCCATCTCGACCATCCTCTATCCGGCAGACGCCGGCGAGCATGGTCGTATGCTGCGCCTTAAGCAGGAGTACCTGTTTGTGTGCGCCGGCATCCAGACCATCCTGCGCAGCTACGAGCGCGAGATTGGCAAGGACAAGTGGGAAGAGCTTGGCCAGCACGTAAGCATCCACACCAACGACACCCACCCGGCGCTCTGTGGCCCCGAGCTTATGCGCCAGCTGGTGGACGAGAAGGGCGTGGACTTTGACCTTGCCTTCAAGATTGCCCGCGAGACCATCTCGTACACTAACCACACGGTCATGCCCGAGGCCCTTGAGAAGTGGCCCATCCCCATGCTGCGCAACCTTATCCCGCGTACCTACATGTTCATCGAGGAGATCGACCGTCGCTATCGCGAGAACTTCCCGCATGACAAGGCCAACTGGCCCGAGCTGCTTAAAGAGAACGCCATCCTGTGGGACGGCGAGGCCCGCATGGCCAACCTCTCGGTCATCTTTGCTCATGCCGTCAACGGCGTGTCCGAGCTGCACACCGAGATCATCAAAGAGACCGTGCTCAAGGGCTTCTACGACATCGAGCCCGAGAAGTTTAACAACAAGACCAACGGCGTGTGCCACCGCCGCTTCTTGGGCAACGCCAACCCGCCCTACGCGCGCCTCATTACCGAGGCCATTGGCGAGGGCTGGCTTGACGACGCCACCGAGCTTGAGCGCCTGGTTAAGTTTGAGAACGACGCCAGCTTCCAAGAGGGCTTCGAGGCGGCCAAGCAGTGGGACAAGCAGCGTCTGGCCGACTACGTCAAGCAGACCACCGGCGTTGTGCTTGATACCAACATGATCTTTGACGTGCAGGTAAAGCGCTTCCACGCCTACAAGCGTCAGCTGCTTAACGCCTTCAAGATTCTGGACATCTACAACCGCATCCTGTCCAACCCCAACTTTAACCCTGCGCCCACGGCGTTCATCTTCTCTGGCAAGGCTGCCCAGAGCTACGTCTTTGCCAAGGAAGTCATTCGCCTCATCAACTCCATTGCCGAGGCCGTCAACGGCGACTCTCGCGTCAACGACAAGATCAAGGTGGCCTTTGTGCCCAACTTTGCCGTGTCCAACGCCGAGATCATCTACCCGGCAACCGAGATTTCCGAGCAGATCAGCTGGGCTGGCTCCGAGGCCTCCGGCACCTCCAACATGAAGCTCATGATGAACGGCGCCATCACGCTGGGTACCGACGACGGCGCAAATGTCGAGATTCGCGAGCTCGTGGGCGACGAGAACATCAAGATCTTCGGCCTGCGCACCGCTGAGGTCGACGCCCTGCGTGCCAGCGGCAGCTACTACGCCTGGGACGTCTACAACGCCGACCGTGGCCGCATTGGTCGTATCGTCGACGAGCTCACCGATGGCACATTGGCGCATCTCTCGGGCAACTTCGAGATCATCCGCGACGAGCTTATGGTCAACAACGATCACGATCTCGTCCTCAAGGATTTCTACTCCTATGTTGAGGCGTGGAGCCAGCTGACCAACAGCTACGCTGACCGCCGTGCATGGAACAAGTCCGCCATTCACAACACAGCTCGGTCGGGTTATTTCTCCAGTGACCGAACCATCAGTGAATACGCGGATGACGTTTGGCATATTGGTAAGTGATCTGCAGGTTAGAACGAAAGGAGAGTTCTATATGAGCAAGAAGG
This sequence comes from Atopobiaceae bacterium, assembly GCA_017510875.1. Taxonomy (GTDB): domain Bacteria; phylum Actinomycetota; class Coriobacteriia; order Coriobacteriales; family Atopobiaceae; genus UBA1367. The sequence goes on from JAFWLX010000037.1 coordinate 3,279, forward strand.
AATTGCTAGCAATGCTTCTTGCCGGCGGGCAGGGCAGCCGACTCTACGACCTCACCAAGGACGTAGCAAAGCCGGCGGTGTCGTTTGGCGGCAAGTACCGCATCATCGACTTCCCCCTCTCGAACTGCGCCAACTCGGGTATCACCACCGTTGGTGTCCTGACGCAGTACCGGCCGTATCTGCTCCACTCCTACCTGGGCACGGGCTCTGCCTGGAATATGGAGGATGGCGTTGCTATCCTGCCTCCGTATGCCACCCAGACCGGTGGTGCTTGGTATGCTGGCACGGCTGACGCCGTTACCCAGAACCTGGGCTACATCGAGATGAACGACCCCGAGTATGTGATCATCCTTTCGGGCGACGCACTGTGCCGTATGGACTATGCTGACATGCTGGCCACGCACAAGAAGAACAACGCCGAGCTGACCATTGCCGTCATGCCGGTGCCCTGGGAGGACGCATCCCGCTTCGGCATCCTCGTTGCCGACGAGACCGGTCGTATCGTTGAGTTCCAGGAGAAGCCAAAGGAGCCCAAGAGCAACCTGGCCTCCATGGGCATCTACATCTTCAACGCTGACCTGCTTGTTAACGAGCTGAAGCTTGACGATGCCAATCCCGATTCTAGCCACGACTTTGGTGGCGACATCATCCCCAAGCTGCTCGCCGACGGCCGTCGCCTCTACACCTACGAGTTCAACGGCTTCTGGCGTGACGTGGGCACCATCGCCTCCTTCCACGAGACCTCGATGGAGCTGCTGGGCGAGACTCCTTCCTTCGACCTGTTTGAGAAGGACTTCCCCATCATGTCCAACACCCTGTCGTATCCGCCGGCATACTTTGGCCCGGATGCCCAGGTTGACGACTGCATCGTGGGCAACGGCTCCAAGATCTACGGCGAGGCCGTGCACTCGATCGTCTCCATTGACTCTGTCATTGGCAAGGGTGCCGTGGTCAAGGACTCCGTCCTGCTCCCGGGCGCCATTGTCAAGGACGGCGCTACGGTCATCAACGCCATCGTGGGCGAGAACTCCATCATCGAGGAGGGCGTCAACTTTGGCAGCGCCGACGCAGATAAGGACTACGCCTTCTGCGGCAACAACGTTGTTATCGGAAAGGAGGAGTAGAAATGGCAAAGGCCATCGGACTCATCACCGCAAACTACTCCACCAAGTTCCCGAGCCCTCTGACGGACGGCCGTCCGGCTGCCTCGATTCCGTTCCTCGGCCGCTATCGCGCCGTTGACTTCGCGCTCTCGAACATGGTGAACTGCGGCATTCGCACCGTCGGCATGATCATGCCGTATAACTATCGTTCGCTCATTGACCATGTGGGCTCTGGCCGCGAGTGGGAGCTCACCCGCAAGGGCGGCGGCCTGTTCATCCTTCCGGGTTCTGCCTTTGGCACCTCCCGCACCGGCTCGCGCTTCCTGCTTCGTGACCTCATTCACAACAAGGTCTTCCTCGAGCGCGACAACGCTGACTTCGTTATCGTCTCCGCCTGCAACTGGGTCTATAACATGGACTACAACGAGTTGATTGACGCTCATGTTGCTTCCGGCGCCGACATCACCGTTCTTACCCAGGCCGCCCGCGACAAGGACGTTGACGTCTGCGGCTTCGAGATGGACGGCACCCGCGTCAAGGGCATCAAGCACGGCGTTGCCTTTGGTGACACTGCCTTCCTCGACTGCTTCGTGGTTGCCCGCGAGAAGCTCATCGAGCTGCTCGACTGGTACAAGGCCAACGACTACCTCGACCTCTTCGAGGCCCTGACTGGCGAGTACGAGCGCGTCAACGTGCAGGCCTATAACTTTGAGGGCTATGCGGCTCCGCTGTTCAACAAGGAGACCTACTTCAAGTCCAACATGGACATGCTCGATCCCAAGATCACCCACGAGCTGTTCTCCATCCGTCCGATCATGACCAAGGCTCACGACAACCAGCCGGCCAAGATCGTCACCGGCTCCAAGGTCAGCAACTCCCGTATTTCGGGCAGCTGCCGCATCTATGGCACCGTGACCAACTCCATCCTTGGCCGCAGCGTTGTGGTCGAGGCTGGCGCCACGGTCAACAACTCCATCATCATGCAGGGCTGCGTCATCAAGAGCGGCGCGCGTGTTGAGAACGCCATCGTTGATCGCAACAACGTGCTCCCCGAGGGCACCGAGCTTTGTGGCACCGAGGCCGCCATCCTGATCAAGGATAAGGCGTAGAAACATGGCCACAACGGGCGCCGGCAGCAAGGTTCTGCCGGCGCCCGTTTGTTAAAGGAGCTGTTGAACGGTTCCACAGGGCCCCACGCAGCGTGTGCGTTGCGAGAGGCCCACATGTGTTTTTGTTAGGCAGGCATTTGTTTAGGGAGTGAGCCATCATGGCTGAAAAGACCAGAAGAAAGATCAAGGTTCTCTTTGCGGCCTCCGAGGCCGTACCGTTTGTCAAGACGGGTGGCCTTGCCGACGTTGCCGGCTCGCTGCCCAAGGCTCTCAAGGCCGCTGGTGCCAAGGTCTCTGTGATCATCCCCAAGTACGGCACCATCCCCGAGGAGTACACCTCTCAGATGCAGCATATTGCCGAGTTCTACGTGCCACTGGCGTGGCGCAGCGTGTACTGCGGCATCGAGAAGCTCACTTACGAGGGCATAGACTTCTACTTTGTGGATAACGAGGCCTACTTCAAGCGCGATAGCCTCTATGGCTACTTTGATGATGGCGAGCGCTTCGCTTTCTTCTCCAAGGCCATCTGCGAGGCCATTCAGTGGCTGCCCGAGCTGCAGGTTGACATCCTGCACTGCAACGACTGGCAGACCGCCATGGCATGTGTGTTCCTGCGTGAGTTCTATCAGGAAAGCGATGCCTGCCGCAATGTGAAGACGGTCTTTACCGTGCACAACGTCAAGTTCCAGGGTCAGTACTCCGACAAGGTTCTGGAGGACATTCTGGGCCTGGCCGACAACCCCACGGCAGCCGGCCAGCTGTACTGCGACCGCGACTCCATCAACTACATGAAGGGCGCGCTGTGCTATGCCGACATCATCACCACGGTGAGCCCCAGCTATGCCAACGAGCTGCAGATGCCGTTCTACGGCGAGGGCATGGACGACATCTTCCGTCGTCGCTCGTCGGTGCTGCGCGGCATTCTCAACGGCATTGACGTTGACGCCTGGAACCCCGAGACCGACCCGTTCATCGCGGTCAACTACGGGCCCAAGACGCTGGACGAGAAGGCCGAGGACAAGCGGCTGCTGCAGGAAGAGCTGGGTCTTGCGCAGGATCCCACGCGTCCGCTGGTGGTCATGATCGGCCGTCTTACCAACCAGAAGGGCCTGGGCCTTGTGCGCTACGCCATGAACTACATGATGGAGCGTGGCGTGCAGGTTGCCATTCTGGGCACGGGCGACCGCGATCAGGAAGAGGCGTTCCAGTACTTTGACTACACCTACGGCGACCAGATGCGTGCCATCATTGCGTTTGACAACGCGCTGTCACACCGTATGTATGCCGGCGGCGACCTGCTGCTTATGCCCAGCGAGTTTGAGCCCTGCGGACTCTCGCAGATGATTGCCATGCGCTATGGCACGCTGCCTGTGGTTCGCGAGACTGGTGGCCTGCAGGATTCCGTGCAGCCGTACAACAAGTACACTGGCGAGGGCACGGGCTTCAGCTTTGCCAACATGAACGCCGACGAGATGGCCGCTGCGCTGCTCGACGCCTGTGAGGTCTTCTGGACCGATCCCGAGGCTTGGCGCCAGCTGCAGATTCAGGCCATGACCGCCGACTTTGGCTGGGATATTCGCGCCAAGGAGTACATGGGAATCTACCATGACCTTCATCCCGAGATCATCCCCTGGCAGAAGAAGTAATCTGGCATGACAGGGGCAACACCCTGTCATGCAAACTTGTGGAAAGAGGCCGCTCCGCACTGCGGGGCGGCCTCTTTCCATAAAGAGAGGCCTTCGTCGCTTCCAACGTTGCTGGCCATAGGCAGGCCGGAACGGTGACCCTCGCGCTTCCACCCTCATGCCACCACCTCCGTCCCCGTGGCATGTGGGGGGACGCATGCCAGAGGGACGGACCATGCCAGGGGGACGGAGGTGGTGGCATGCTCGCTGGACCATGCCAGGGGGACGGAGGTGGTGGCATGACGGAGGCCACTGCCCTGGCCTGCCCGTGGCCAGCAACAACCCAGCACACAATGAACTTTTGTAATGTTGCGTGCCACGGTGGGCATAGGTAAGCTATCCTATTGTGACCCGTTTGCCTATGAGAAAGGCACGTCTGCTATGAGAGCTCGACATATCTCGTCCAGTAGGGACTACCGTTATCCGTTTGGAGCCGTTCAGGCTGGCAGCGAGGTAACGCTGCGCATCGACGTTTGGGACGAGCCCGAAGCCAAGGCCGACCTGCACCTTTGGGTGGAGGACGAAGACGACGAGAACGGTGGCCACGAGCGACTCGTGCCCATGCACCGTACAGACTACGGAGTGCCCGACGGAGGCATTCGCTTTGAGGTCACCTTTGTGCCCGAGATACCCGACATCCTGTGGTACTCCTTTAACATCACTGCCGCCAATGGCGACGTTTGGCGCTATGGCGCGCGCGAGGGAAGCCAGGTGGGCGAAGGCGCCTTTGCTTACGGTGTTCCGCCATCGTTCCAGATAACCGTGTACGACCAAAAGCGCGAGACGCTCCCCACCTGGTACAAGGACGCCATCGTGTACCAGATTTTCCCCGATCGCTTTGCACGCGACGAGAATTGGCAGGAGCGCGCCGAGGCCTCGCTTGACCCCAATCATAAGGGCATTCCGCGTCGCATTGTGTACGACTGGAACGCCTATCCGCGCTACGATCGCAAGCCTAGTGGCGGCATTGCCAGCTGGGACATGTACGGCGGCTCGCTTGAGGGTATTCGCAGCAAGCTTGACTACCTCGAGTCCATGGGCATCACGGCAATCTACCTCAATCCCATCTTTATGGCGCAGTCAAACCATCGCTACGACACTGCCGACTACCTGCAGATTGACCCCATGCTGGGTACCAAGGAAGACTTTGAGCGCCTGTGTACAGACGCCGCCGAGCATGGCATCTCTATAATTCTTGATGGCGTGTTCAACCACACCGGACGCGACTCTCGTTACTTTGACTACTTTGGCAACTATGCCGAGCCGGGTGCCTACCAGAGCGAGGACTCGCCCTATCGCAGCTGGTACACCTTCAACGAGGACGGCACCTACCAGGGCTGGTGGGGCAACCCCGACTTGCCCGAGGTGAACGAGTACGACGAGGCATATCGTGAGTTCATCTGCGGCGAGAACGGCGTGGTGCGCTCGTGGCTGCGTGCCGGTGCGCGCGGCTGGCGTCTGGACGTTGCCGACGAGCTTCCCGATGAGTTTATCAAGGAGATTAAGGCAGCGGCTCTGGCCGAGAAGCCCGACTCGCTGCTCATTGGCGAGGTATGGGAGGATGCTACCACCAAGCATGCATATGGTCGCTTGCGCAAGTACTTCCAGGGCGACGAGCTTGATGGCACCATGAACTACCCCGTGCGCCACGTCATCCTCGACTTCCTCACGCTGCGTAAAACGGCGCAAGAGGCTGCTAACACCATGCAGCAGCTGTGCGAGAACTACCCGCGCGAGCCGTTCCTGTCCTGCCTCAACCTGCTGGGCAGCCATGACCGCATTCGCCTGCTCACCATTTTGGGCGACTCGACGCATCGCTCGCTGCTCTCTGATGAGGAGCGCTATCACTACCGTCTGGATAAGGACAAGCACAGCCTGGCCGTAAGCCGTCTGTGGGCGGCCACGCTGCTGCAGATGACCCTTCCTGGCGTTCCGTGCGTGTACTACGGTGACGAGGCGGGTCTTGAGGGCTATGCAGACCCGTACTGTCGTGCAACCTATCCGTGGGATCACGTGGACGAGAACTGCCGCACCATCTATCGCAACGCCATTGCCATCCGCAAGGCGGCAAGCCCGCTGCACAACGGCAACTTTGAGCCCTTTGCCGTGGGTGATGACGTGCTGGGCTTCTGGCGCGTGGGCATGAACGAGGGCGACGACACGGTATGCTGCATCCTGGTGAATCGCAGCCTGTCCGAGTCGCATACCGTGCGCGTACCGGTGTGTGGTGAAGCTGTGGACGACGTGGTGTCAGGTCGCGAGGTTCCCGTGATTCCGGCAGACGTCTGGGCCGACAACCGCGCCAAGACTCCGCACTCCTGCGAGAGCGACGGCAGCCGCGATGCCGAGGTCTTCCTGTGGCCGCTGGGTACTGCGGTTGTCTACTTCCATGACAAGGTGCGCCTGCAGGCTCCCATGGACCGTGCCATGGGCATTGTGGCTCACATCACCAGCGTGCCTAACGAGGTTGAAGACGAGTCGACCGAGGTTGAGGGCGACAAGATCTCTCTGCCGGGGACACTGGGCGAGCCGGCAAAGCGCTTTGTGGATTACCTGGCCAGCTGTGGCCAGCGCTACTGGCAGGTGCTGCCGGTTAACCCCACCGACGAGTTTGGCTCGCCCTATGCTGGCCTTTCGGCCTTTGCGGGCAACGTTGCGCTGGTAGAGGGCTTGCGTGGTGCCGAGGGCGTTGATGGCGATGCATTGGCCGAGCTTGCCGCCACGCCGGATACCCCCGAGTTCCTAGAGTTTGTCGAGAAGAACCGCGCGTGGCTCATCCCCTACGCCACCTTCCGCGCTATCAAGGCAGAGATGGAGGAGGCGCCTTGGCAGGCTTGGCCCGAGAAGTACCGCGAGTACGACCCGGCACTCTCCGAGGATCCCGAGCTGGCCGAGAACATCCGTCTTGAGTGCAAGATTCAGTGGGAGTTCCAGCGTCAGTGGGACGAGCTGCACCAGTACGCAGCAGAGCGCGGCGTAAAGCTGATTGGCGATCTGCCCATGTACGTGAGCGCCGACTCTTCCGACGTGTGGTGCGAGCGCGAGCTGTTCTGCCTCGACGAGGACGGCCGTCCCTTTAAGCAGGCCGGCGCGCCGCCCGATCCCTTTGCCGAGGACGGTCAGCTTTGGGGCAACCCCACCTACAACTGGTCTGTCATGCGCGACAAGGATTACGACTGGTGGATGCGTCGTCTTGAGCGCATGTTCGAGCTGTATGACTACGTGCGCCTTGACCACTTCTTGGGATTCTCGTCGTACTACACGGTGCCGCAGGGCAAGTCAGCCAAGGAAGACTCGTGGAACTTTGGCCCGGGCATGAAGCTGTTCCGCAAGGCCTACGCGAAGTTTGGTCCCCTGCCCGTGATTGCCGAGGATCTGGGCATTGTGACGCCTGCCGTGCGCGCGCTAGTGGCAAGCACGGGCTTCCCCGGCATGGACGTGATTCAGTTCAAGGACAACGACGTGCGCGAGAAGTACGAGTCCGCGCCCGGCAAGATGGCCTACAGCGGCACGCACGACACGCAGACCCTGCTGGGCTGGTGCGAGCAGCACTTCTTTGGTGGCGACCCCATGCAGGCACGCGAGGACGACCGTGCCCGCTGGCTGGCCGAGGACCTGCTCCGCAAGACGCTGGCCGCTCGTGCCACGGTGGCCATGCTCCCGCTACAGGACGTGCTTGGCCTTGACGACCGCGACCGCATGAACGTTCCCGGCGTCTCGGAGGGCAACTGGAGCTGGCAGGCCACCAGCGAGCAGCTTGAGGCCTCCCGCGACCGTCTGCGCACGCTAGCCGAGGAGAGTGGCCGTAAGGTATAAGCCGTAGGGCGCACTGAGGGATGTCGCCCCATTCGCCCGCATTGACTGCATTGCGGGCGAATGGGTACAGTATGGCCGACAGCCAGCCTAGTCCTTGAAAGGCCTCGCTAGGCAGCGCCATCTATGTTATGACCGCCAGTATGTCGGTACTGGCGGTCCTACTTTTTTAGGTGGCGTTGTCTGCTCGGGCGTGACTCCTGCAGTGCTAGCGGCTGTGCTAGGATGGGTGTGCGGGCAGCTAGCCGGGCTTATTTCTCTTTTCTAAAGATCCAGTCCGACGATATCGCCCGCATCCTCTTTCTTAGGAGGCCGCATGCACCAGCTGTACGAAGACTACCTGTTCTCGCAGGGTTGCCTTGTTGCCGACTCAGACACCACAGAAGCCAACGCGGCCGAGGCGTTGCTTGCGCTTGCGCACTACGCCAACATCCGCATAACGGCGCATGCCGAGCTTGCCAACCTGCACATGCTGGAGGTGGCGGCACGCAACCTTGGCTGCAACGTGCCGCAGCCGTTCTATCGTGGCTTTCCAAAGACCGCTCGCAAGCTAGCGCCCGAGCAGCTGCTCTTTGACCAGCTGTCCCATTACATCACCACGTATGGGAGGGGTGATTTCTCGCAGGCTGGTCACTCGCTCTTTGAGGAGAGCTACGAGCGCGTTGCCTTTGCCGAGAACGCGCAGCCCAAGCTTTATGCCATCATCACCAAACAGGAGGCAGACGAGAGGCTTGCGCGCATGGCCAAGGGGTTTCTTGCAAGCACGCGGCCGCTGAGCGATGCCAACTTTGCCCTGCTTGCACGCTACCTGCGCGATCAGGACGCCGTGCCCAGTTATTGTGCCAGCAAGGACACCGCCTGCAGGCTGTTGCTTAGCCTGCGCGACCCTAATCTGGCCAGCCTGCTTGTGCTGCCCGATGTCATACGCCTGCTTGAATGGATGCTCGAGTCAAGCTATGCGGATACAAGGCTGAACAAGCTGAACCTTAAGAACCGCGACCGAAAGCTGCTTACGGCGGTGCTCGACCGCCTGTTTGAGCGTGGTGCCTTTAGCACCATGGCATGCTTGGAAAAGCGGCGCACTTGGTGCGGGCTGCTCCACCACTTGCACTATCGTCCACGTTGCGATGCGGCTCGCGAGTTTTGCCATGCGGTTCGCACTCACCAAGAGCGCTCTGCCTACGCGGAGTTTGAGCGGCTGATGGCAGGCGGCCGCGTCATAGAGGCGGCGGATGCACTGCGCGCGTCAAAGGGGCAGACGGCAGTGCTGCGCAACCTGTGCTACCTGCTCAGTCGCTGCAGCAATGGTGACGAGGTAAGCCACATCCTGCAGGCCGCCACCACCACCAACAAGATTGCGCTCGTTCAGCTGATCCAGCACCTCTACCTACATTATGGATCGCGTCCGCGCACCTTTAGGTTTGTACACCTCAACAAGATGCGCCGGCATGCCGAGACGGAGCTTGAGCAATCGCATCGCAAGAGCCAACTTGATGCAAACGTATCAATGCAGGCGCTGCTTTTCTTTGGTGATGCCCTTGCAAAGAGCTGCTTCGGCACTCTAGGTAAGGTGTATGCCGACAGGTCCTTGCGCAGTATTGCGCTGCCGCTGCAGGAGGCTGCCTCGCAAGGCGGAGTGGGGACTCTGCCGCGTGGGTCTCGCCTTCCCTTGCCAACTGGCAAGAAGCTGCGTGCCTTTGTCTACTGGGAGCTGGTTGACGACATAGACCTGAGCTGCATAGGGCTTGACGAGAAGGGCACGGCCACCGAGTTCTCTTGGCGCACTATGGCAGGGATGCAATCGGCGGGCATCACCTACTCGGGCGATCAGACAAGCGGCTACCACGGTGGGTCGGAGTACTTTGATGTCGACCTCCCCGCCTTTAGGGGGCAGTATCCCGAGTGTCGCTACCTGGTGTTTTGCGCCAACGTGTACAGCTATGGCACCTTTGCCAGCTGCACGTGCCGCGCAGGGTACATGCTACGCGACACAGACGACACAGGCGAGGTGTTTGAGCCCAAGACGGTGCAGTCCTCGTTTACCGTAAACTGTGGCAGCTCGATGGCTCATCTGTTTGCGCTGGACCTTATCGAGAACGCCTTTGTGTGGCTCAATGTGGCCGAGAATGGCTACCGCAGTGTGGCCGGAACAGGCAACATGGCATTCCTGCTTGACTACATGAGCATTACCAACGCCATGAACCTGTACGAGTTTGCATGCCTGCTGGCAAGCAAGACCGTCTCGACACTCCAAGAGGCGGACGTGGTGTTCTCGGACGCAGAGGTCGACCTGCACGAGGGGCAGGAGCAGATCCACAGCTACGACACGGCGCGAATCTTCGAGCTTCTGAACGCGTAGCTGGTGAAACGGAGGCCGATCGTTCATGCCCGGCCAGTGCCCTGTAAGCAAAGGTGCCCCAAGGTGGCAGAAATTTGGCGATATGGCAATGTCTGAAGCGCGCAACGGTCAAATCGCAGCCTTCGGGCTTCATATGGGTATTTTGGCAACACGACTACCTGCGGTTTCGTAAACTTCGATTTTGCAGGACTTAAGGATGCAGATGCGACATTGCCATATCGCCAAATTTCTGCCACCTTGGGGCACCTTTGCTTACTGGGTAACAGCAGCCACCTGCGCGCCATGGGTTTGCCATGCGCCACATGAAATGCAGGCGCTCATGAAGTACCATCTCTTCTGTTAGTCATGACTGGAGGAGGCTTGGCTATGGCCATTGGCGTTTCTGCCACGCGACGTGAGAATGACGTCTTCTATGCACAGGTGCAGCTTTCGGGCGGCGCGGTTGACTGCGTGCTTGAAGTGAACGCTGCAACAACGGATGGGACCAAGCTGCCTGCGTGCGCGTTGAAGGGTGACGAAGAGGGTGAGTGGTACCTGCTTTTGCCGGGCTTTTCGGTCACGCAGGTGGTGACGCTCACCGCACGCTCGGCCGAGGGCGAGCAGGTTGAGGAGCTGACGCAGAAGCTCAACCCCATTGCCACGCGCCTGCCGTCTCCAACAGGGGCGTTCAAGCGCCGCACCCACGCTCCCGAGCAGGCCCCCGCCGCCCGTGGCACCTTTGGCGAGTGGGAGATTGTCATTGACCGTCTGGTTGCCACGCGTGACTCCTTGGACGTGTGTCAGGGGCACGCGGTGCTGGTGCGCCAGGGCCGTGCATCGGTGGAGGGCGCTGTTGAGGTGTGCGCCCTTGACGCGCGCGGGCAAAGTGTCTTGCCAGGGGCGTGGACCTGCCTCTCTGATCGCATAACCCCCAGTGCCATCCACGGTGATTTCTATGAGCGCCGTATCGAGTTCTCGGTGCGCGTGCCCAGCTCGGTGACCATGATGGTGTTGTGGGTAAACCCGCAGGGAGGCACCAGTCTTCCCACGGGCTTTGCCTGCTTTGGCAGCCGCCTGATGGCTGGAATGCGTACGGTGTGGAAGGATGGGGCCACCTCGGCCCATAACGATGAAACCTATGGCGAGTGGTTTACGTCGCTTCATGCAGCTACGCAGGCCGAGCTCTCTATGCAACGGGCGTCTCGGGGCGAGGGCCCTCTCTTCTCGGTAGTGTCGGTACTGCATGACGCCACGCCCGAGGTGCTACGCGAGATGGTCGACTCCATGCTGGAACAGAGCTACGAGCGCTTTGAGCTCGTGCTGGTTAACGCCGCCCCCGACAACCGGCGGTTGGCCTCGGCGGTTAGAAGCGTGGAGCTGGCCGACGCGCGCGTGCGCTGTGTGCCCCTGGCTGTAGACTTTGGCACGGCAGCGGCCACGAGCGAAGGAATTGACGCCTCTACCGGCGAGTTTGTGTGCTTGCTGGGGGAGGGTGACCTCTTTGCCCCCGATGCGCTGTGGTGTCTGGCAGCCGAGCTGGCCGTTCATCCCGAGGCCGATGTGCTCTACACCGATGAGGACCGCATTGAACACGGTCACCACACCAAGCCGCGCTTCAAGCCCAGCTGGGATCCTGACTTGCTGCTGGGCGCCAACTACGTGGGTAACCTGCTGGCAATTCGCGCACGGCTGCTGCACGGTCTTGAGAACATGGGACGCGAGCTAGACGGAGCCGAGGGCTACAACCTATTGTTGAGCGCAATCCGCAGCACGCGTGAGGTGCGCCACATTCCCCGCGTGCTGTACCACGCGCAGAGCCATCGTGGCAAAAAGGACAAGGCGGGTGACACGGCAAGCTTTGCCTCGGGACTTTTGGCGGTTCGCGAGTATCTGGCGGCCACGGGTCAGCGTGCAACGGTACGTGCGTCAACACGCGTGCCCTATGGCTACGAGCTCTCATACGAGCTGCCCGCCGATGCGCCGCTGGTCTCGGTGATTGTGGTCAATCGCGATGGCGTGGCGGAGCTTACCCGATGCATAAGCGCGTTGCGCGATCGGACCGAGTATCAAAACTTTGAGGTCGTCATCGTAGAGCACGAGAGCGTGCAAAGCGAGACCTTTGACTACTATCGCCAGCTTGAAGAAGCCGACCCGCGCGTGCGTACCATCTTCTACCAGGGCGAGGACGCCTCAAACATGGCGCGCCTGGTAAACTTTGGCGCATCGCGGGCAAGGGGAGCCTATCTGGTGCTGCTCTCGCCCGAGGTTGAGGTGACCGATGGTGCTTGGATGGAGCGCCTTGTGTCACTGTGCGCGCGTGACGAGACGGGAGCTGTGGGCGCGCGGTTGCTGTACGCTGACGGCACCATTGCATTTACCGGTGGCGTGCTCTCGCCCTTTGGGCCTGTGGCGCTTGACCGTTACCGGCTTGCCAGCGACTGCGCGCAGGAGCCGGGGGCCTTGTTGCATGCCGTGACCCTAGCCTCGGGTGCCTGTCTGGCCGTGGACGCGGCGGCGTTTAGAAAGGTGGGCGGCATGTCGGTGTCCTTTGCCGGCAGTATGAACGACGCCGACCTTTGCCTGCGCCTCATTAGGCGCGGGTATCGCGTGCTGATTGACCCGCAGGTTGTGCTTGCCTATCATCGTGCGCTGCTTGATGACGCCATTGACGAGATGAGCGTGGAGAGCCTGCGTGCGGCGGGTCATCTATGGGATGTGTGGCCCTATGGCAACGATGTTGTTGACCCCACCATTGGTCCCAACATAGACCCGCACAGTGCCTACCACAACCTCAGGCTGTAGCGTGGATTGGGGGACCGTCCCTTTTCCACGTTGGCAAGAAAACGATACTGTTGTGGTATGCCTTTTCGCCAGCGCGGAAAAGGGACGGTCCCCCAATCCACGCTACCCAGTCCACGTTCCGCCCGGCCTGCATGACGGAGGAGACACATGCTCATAGAACGTGTTGCACAGCAGCTTCTTGCCGCAAAAGAGCTGGATCCCCTGCTCAAGCAGCTGGGGGAGGGGCACGACGCCACGCTGGCCGTGGCGCAGTCGGCTCGTCCGCTGCTAGTTGCGGCGCTATGGGCGCGCGATCCACGTCCCTGTCTGCTGGTGGTGTCGGGCGAGGAGGCAGCCGACCGTGTAGGGCGTGCGCTTGCTGCTTGGCTTGGCCGCGAGCGCGTGCTGCGCTTTCCCGAGCGTCGCGATTGGCCCTGGTCAGAGCGCCCGGCCGACGATGCCGTCATTGGCGCCCGTTGCAATGCCATAGCCAGCTTGGCCGCCGGAGAGCCCCGTGTGGTGGTGGCAAGTGCGCGCTCGCTGCTGCGCCGTGTGCCGCCGGTAGGCTCGGGGTATTTTGCCTCCAGCACCTTTGCGGTAGGCGATGAGGTTGACTTTGCCGACATGGGCCTGCTTTTGGTGGGCATGGGCTACAACGAGGTGGGCGGCTCGTCCGATGTCAACGCCCCGGGCACTTTTCATGTGCACGGCGATACCGTGGACGTGTACCCCGCCCAGGCCACAGCTCCTGTGCGCATCGAGTTCTTTGGTGACGAGATAGACCGCATCCGTCGCATGGTGGCCTCAACCGGTCAGACGATAGGCGAGCTAGAGCAGGTGAAGGTGACTCCCTGCCGCGAGCTTGCCCTTACCGACAAGACCATCGCCAATGCCTCGCGCGCCCTGTTCCGTGCGGCCCAGGAAGACCAGAAGGTGGCTGCTGACCTTGAGCTTATCCGTGCTCGTGCTGCCGACCCCACGCTCGACCGCTATCTGCCCCAGCTCTATGGCGGTAGCGCCTCGCCTATCGAGCACCTCTCGCCGCAGACTCTGGTGGTCCTAGCCGAGCCGCGTGCCCTGTTTGACGACTGCCAGCGTGCTACCGACGAGATTGTGGCCGCATCCGGCGCTGCGCGCATCTCAACGGAAGGCCTGTTCACTACCCCGCGCGACATGGACTTTGGCTCGCAGCAACGCCTTTCGCTCTCGTCCATTCTTCAGCAGGGTGGCAGCGCCACGGCCGAGCTTGAGGTGCGACAGCCTGCCATTGCAGGCCCTGACGCAAAGCTGCTGGGCCGTGTGCGTCAGCTGGTGGCTGACCATTGCGTCGTGCTGTTTGCCGTGCCCGACCGCGGTGCTCGCGAGCACCTTGAGCTTTCGTTTTCTGATGAGCATATCCCCTTCTGCGAGTCGCTGGCCGCGGCGCCCGAGAACTTCGGCTCGCTCGACGCAGTGCGGGACGATGCTGTTGACGGGGGAGCCTCTTCCGCAAGCAGCCCCATATCCCCGCTTCATCGCGGTACCGTGACCTTCACCGATCTGCCGGTGCCGGCTGGCGTGGTGATTCCTGCGGCTCGCCTGGCAGTGCTCTCGGTGGGTGACCTTACGGCGCGAACGGCCCGCAAGAGTCGCGGCAAGCGGGTGGACGTCACGACGGTGACGTTTCCCTTTAAGCCAGGCGACTACGTGGTGCACGCCACCCACGGCATTGCCCTTTTCTCGCAAATTGTGCGGCAAGAGGTGGGTGGCCGAGAGCGTGACTACTTCTTGCTCGAATACGCCGGCGGTGACAAGCTCTATGTACCGTTAGAGCAGGTAGACCGTGTGACGCGCTATGTGGGTCCCGACGGAGGCAGCCCGCGCCTTACCCGCCTTAACACTGCCGACTGGTCGCGCGTTACTGGCAAGGCGCGAGCCTCGGCCAAGAAGCTCGCCTTTGACCTGGTGGACCTTTACACGCGACGCTCGTCGGTTACGGGTTATGCCTTCTCGCCCGATACGCCTGCGCAGGCCGATATGGAGTCAAGCTTCCCCTACGAGGTGACAGACGACCAAAGGCGCGCCGTGGAGGACATCAAGGCCGACATGGAAGCCGCACGTCCCATGGACCGGCTGCTGTGCGGTGACGTAGGCTTTGGAAAGACCGAGGTGGCCCTGCGTGCCGCCTTCAAGTGCTGCCAGGATGCCAAGCAGGTGATGGTGCTTTGCCCCACCACCATTCTGGCAGAGCAGCACTTTCAGACCTTCTTTGAGCGCTTTGCCCCCTTTGACGTGAACGTTCGTGTGCTGTCGCGCTTTGTGACGCCCGCTCAGCAGAAAAAGGCCCTTGCCGGCTTTGCTGACGGCTCGGTGCAGGTGCTTATTGGCACGCATCGCCTGCTCTCCGCCGATGTGAACCCCTACGATCTGGGGCTTGTGATTATTGACGAGGAGCAACGCTTTGGCGTGCAGCACAAAGAGCAGCTCAAAAACATGCGCGAGCAGGTTGACGTGCTCACGCTTTCCGCTACGCCCATTCCGCGAACCATGCAGATGGCCGTGAGCGGGGTGCGCGACATGTCGCTTATCCTTACCCCGCCCTCGGGACGTCTTCCGGTAAAGGTGACGGTGGGGGAGTACGATTCCAACGTGGTGAGCGCCGCCATACGCCTTGAGCTTGAGCGCAAGGGGCAGGTGTACTACGTATCCAACCGCGTGACCACCATTGAGGACGCCGTCGAGCGCGTGCTTGAAGCCGCGCCCGAGGCCCGCGTGGGTGTGGCACACGGTCAGATGAGCGCTGCGCAGGTCGAGGATGTGATGCTGCAGTTCTCGATGCACGAGATTGACGTGCTGGTGGCAACTACCATCATCGAGAGTGGCATTGACAACCCACACACCAACACGCTGATTATCGAGGACTCTCAGCGGCTGGGGTTGGCGCAGCTCTACCAGCTTAAGGGCCGCGTGGGGCGCGGGAGGCTGCAAGCCTATGCATACTTTATGTTTCCGGGCGAGATTCCACTGACGCCCGAGGCCACCGACCGCCTGATTGCGCTGGGCGAGTTCCAGGATCTGGGCAGCGGCATGCGCATTGCCATGCGCGACCTAGAGATTCGCGGAGCGGGCTCGCTGATGGGTGCCGAGCAGCACGGCAACCTGAGTGGTGTGGGCTTTGATCTGTTCACGCAAATGCTTGGCCAGGCCGTGGCCGAGGCACGTGGCGAGACGGGCGAGGTGGAGCAGCCCGAGGTGACGCTTAACCTACAGGCGGACTTCTATCTGGCCGAGGAGTTCTTGCCCGATGTGGACAAGCGCGTGCTGGCATATAGGCGCCTAGCCGCCGCCACCGAGCTGTCCGAGGTAGATGCTTTGCAGATGGAGCTGGAAGAGCGCTATGGGGCGTTGCCGCTGGCAGGTCGAAACCTGTTTGATCGCGCGCGGATTCGCATTCGCGCGGGACGATTGGGGTGCACGTCGGTGTCGCTCACCGGAGGGCGTATTGTGTACCAGGGCGTTGAGGTGCCGCGACGACTCCTTCCCAAGTTTAAGGAGCGGCGTGCGTTGGTTCTGCCAAAGTCGCAGGTAGTCAAGTACCCCTTCCACACTGGCCGCGAAGAGATCATGCCTGCGGCCCTTGGCGTGCTTGAGGAGCTGGGCGGCGACGACGAGGGCGAGTGATGGGTGAAGGGGTAGCCCTCTTGTACTACGTCTTGTTCTGCGTCGGGTGTTTTCTCGGGGTTCCTAGAATCGGCATGAGCGAAAACAAATCCTGCGATAATGAGTGAGTTCGAGTCGATTCTAGGAACCGCGTCGTGAGGCTCTTGCCGGTGCCACCACGAAGGAGAGGCGTATGAGCAACAAACTTGTCAATCAGGTTGACCAAGAGACGCTTGAGAGGCCCAACGCCCCGGTAACGCACCCCGAGTTTGACCGCTTGGTGCGCACCATCTGGCGCCTGCGCCAGCCCGACGGGTGCCCTTGGGACAAGGAACAGACGCATCAGAGCATTACCAAGAACATGATTGAGGAGGCCTACGAGGCTGTTGAGGCCATAGCCCAAAGCGACGTGGCGCATCTGCGTGAAGAGCTGGGTGACGTGCTTGAACAGGTGCTGCTTCATACACAGATTGCGCAGGACCAAGGTGAGTTTGACATAGACGATGTGTGTCGCGAGCTTAACGAGAAGCTTGTGCGTCGCCACCCTCACGTGTTTGGTGATGCTGCAGCCATGGGGGCCGTTGACACGGCAGGTCAGGTGCTTGACATCTGGGACGACGTGAAGAAGGCCGAGCGCGCGGCGACTGGCGACGAGAAAAAGCCCGGGTTGCTCGACTCGGTGCCCGTGTCACTTCCTGCGCTCATGCAGTGCCAGAAGATCTCTAAGCGTGCGGCAAAGGCCGGCTTTGAGTGGGAAAGCGTGGATGACGTGTGGCGTCAAGTGGCCGAGGAGCGTCGCGAGTTTGAGGCCGAGCAGCCCGGAAGCGCAGCTGCCACTGAGGAGTTTGGTGACATCCTGTTTGCGCTGGTAAACGTGGCGAGGCACGAGGGCATAGACGCGGAGGAAGCGCTTGCCACGTCAAACCGCAAGTTCCGTCGCCGCTGGGCGCAGATGGAGCAGATGGCTCGCGATGAGGGCGTGGCCATAGACGAGCTCTCTACCGCCCGTCTCAACGAACTCTGGGATCAGGTCAAGGCAAAGGAGTAGGGGGCTGTAACAGAAGGGGGCTCGGTCGCGCCGCCCCTCACGGGCCGGCCGGACGGCTACCTTTGGGACTCCGGCTTCGGCTCACGCTCCGCCCTTACG
>JAFWLX010000038.1 GCA_017510875.1 Atopobiaceae bacterium
GGCTAAGGTTTCCGATCGCCCAATTGACCGAGGAAGAAGTCGCGGTCCAGACATACGCGAAGCAGTCGTCCATGACAATGGAGCCACCATCATCCGCCCAGCCCCACAGGCCGCCCACCTGGCATTGCGCACCTTGATCAGGTTCCGCGTGAAACTCGCAACTGCAGCTGCACCCACGCATGGTGGTGTTCGAGGTCGTGCTGTTGCCTATGAGTCCACCGCAATACGTCCCGTCAATCCAAATCTTCAAGTTTTCTGTGTGGATGTCGGTGAGGGAGTTGGTGGATCCAGCTACGGCGTATCCCACGCATGCGGAGCTGTAGTCTTCTCCCTGCACGTTTCCCGTCAAGTTGAGGTTGGAGATTTCGGCGCCCTCAATGTAGCGGAACAGAGCCGCCACACCAGAACTCGTACCTATGCTCATAGAGAGCGTATGGCCGTTTCCGTTGAAATGCCCCTTGAAGGGATGCTTGCTATTGCCCACCATGTAACGCACGGTGCCCACATCGGCGTCAAGCTCGTAGTATGCGTCAGTCTCAATCCCCAGCAGCATATTCTCACAGAAGTAGTTCCATTCTTCGATGTTGGAGATGCGGTAGGGATCCTGCTCGGTACCCATACCATCAATCGTTCGTCTACGGAACGTGGGCATGTCCATGATGAAGTTCTGGCGGTAGACAAACTGGCACTGCTGCTCGTCCACAAAGTCCATGAGCAGCACGCCCGCATACTTGCCATTGTTGGCCGAGGTATCAATAAAACTCTTGATGTCAGAGTCGAAGTACTCCTTGATGCGATGGTTGGTGTAGCGCGCTCCGTTGATGGGATACGTGAACTCGTCCCTTAGGTTGCTGCAGCTGGTATAGATCATAATCCAGGCGTACTTGCGCTTTGCGATGGCCTCGTCGCGATGCTGGGACGCCTTGTCGAGTGCCGGCTTGGTGGACCTTGACCACTTGGTGTCGGCGGCAACCTTGTAGTCGTCCTCGCACCAGACCTCGTAGTCCGTTCCGTCCTGCACCTTCACGGTGTCGCCTGCCGTCTCGTAGGCCTCCTGGTTTACCGTGCTCGACACGTCAATGGCCCAATGGAAGTATATGTCGTTCTCCACATCGTAGACGTAGCTGGGATAGTAGCCATCCCCAAACGAATCGTCCTTGAGGGGAATCTTTGAGAGGAGCAGGATCTTGCCGCGCACCTCGCCAAGATCGGGCACGTGGGTGCCAATGTAGAACCAGTCGGGATGGTCGTAGACCACCTGCTTCCAGTATTCAAAGATGGCCCGCGCATTGGCGTCGCCCTGCCTTGATATCTGGAGAATGACGGTCTCGTTCTTGCTGGCCTCGTCGGTGAGGAAGCTCCGCACATAGGTCAGCACGTCATCTGCGGTAAGAATCTTGCCATTGCGATCAACGCAGTCGTCGGTGTGGTTGAGCTTGGGCGACGAGACGCCGTTTATGTCAACTATGTCGTGGCAGCGCAGGTCGAAGTAGCGCACGCCCGCCGCAAGCTGGTCGTCTACATAGAGCCGCTGGCACTGGGCATCGAACTCCGTGACGGTCCTGTACTCCATCCGGCAAGTGCCCGTGTCGTGCGTACCGGGTATGTTGAGGTCGGTGACGGGTATGTTGTCAGGCAGGGCGCTCATCCAATTGGTGGAGGTCACTGTGCTTCCGTTATACGAGAACGAGTACGAGTCATAAGACTCCTTTGCGGCACTCGTGTCAGCGAACGTCTTGTAGGGGTACTCGTTGCCCAACTCATCGGTGCTTCCGCCAGCATTGACGATCTCTATCTCCCAATCCCAGCCGCTGGCTGACTGATGCACCCGATCGTTGTCATCCCACGTGCCACTATTGTTCGTGTCGCCCAGCACCCAATACTTGCCCGACTCCTTGTTCATGATCTTGAACATGCCGTTGCCGCTAGGAATGAACTGGAACTTAAACTGATCTGTGTCTTCTTTTGCTAGCAGATGCATGACGGCACTGTCGCTAGTGTAGCCATCACCAACCTTCCATTCGACGCCCAAGACTTCCCAATTCATGTCGGTGCAGTAGTGCAGAAGGGTTGCGTCGCGGAAGAAGCGAATGTAGTAGCTGTCCTCGTCGGCCTTCTCAAGGTAGAAGCGGAAGCTATCGGGGATGTTGTAGAGAATCGCGGAGGCGTTTATGCCGCCGTCGTGATGGATGGCAAGGCTGTGGGGGCTACGCCCGTTGCGAATGCGTACCGTGCAACCGTCAAGCGCATCGCCCGAGAGCGCGTTTGGGTCGCTATGGCCTTGGGCCTCAAGGATGGGAGCCTCGTCCGTTCCAGATGTCGTGCTGTCCTCTTGGGATTGGGGTTGAATCGTGCCCGTCTCTCCTCCTGTTTCCTGGGAGTCTTTCTCGCCTTGCGACACGTCTGTCTGTTGCTCGTCGCTAGTAAAGAGCTCGTCAGCATCAGAGCCGTCACCAGTAAGAGAATCGCCAGCATCAGCGCTGTCGGCATACGTATCCTCGACCACCGTCGATGCTTCATTGTCCGTTAACGCATCGCCTGAGTCCTCAGCAAAAACTGAGAGCGGCATGAGTCCCATTACGAGGGACCAACTCATGACACATGCGATTGCCTTTATCCCAATCGAGTTTCTACCCCGGTCCATGCTCCGTGCCTCCTGCAGTCAGGCATTACTGATACGTGAGTACATGATAGGCATCCTATCACTTTTGTTTTCCCATGTAACCACAAGATTACGGGGGAGGAGCAGAACGTTATGGGGGGTGTGACAAGGGGACGGTTCTGTTGTCACGCTCAAGCCACGTCCCCGCAAACGGACCAATACGTGCCGCCTGGGGCCGCCGGCGGTCCGTCTCGGGGGATCTCCCGACCTCGTCCCCGCAACCGGATGACAGGGGTGACAAGGGGACGGTTCTCCTGTCACCTACGCCCTCCGGGCTATGGGCTAGCGTTGGCTCATTGCTGCCATTGCCTGCTCGATCTTCTGTATCTGCTCGATGGCAATCGGGCCTAAACCTTCGTTTGTTATTTCGACCGCCTGGCCCTCGGCCACGGGTATTGCCTTTCCGATGTCCTTGATGGCGGCATCGCCCTGCTCCACCCAGCCGTCCTCGCCTAGGACAAGGTACCTACGCAGCGTACCGTCGTCGTTGCCCAGGGAGATGGCCACGTAGTAGTCGCCTGCAGGCATGCTTGCCCTGGCAATGGTCGTTCCTGCAGCCGGCCAGGTGTTCACGCGCTTCCTGAGGTCTGCGTTGGGCGCCCTAAAGAAGGCGACGCACACCATGCCTTTGTTCACGGCGTCCTCGATGGATGCCAAGTCGAGCAGCGCGGCACCGTAGCCCTCGGGAATGATGCCCGGGTCTTCGGTGACGGTGAACTTGCACTCGTCGATGGCGGCCTTGAGTGCGTCCACGTATTGGTCGTAGCCAAGCTGCTTCATCACCCACGGCAAGACTTTGGCCATCATCGGATAGTCGGCCTGCGGAGAGGTGACCAGCGCCACGTTTAGCCAGAAGTAGCTCTGCTCCCGCAAACCCATGCCTGCCTGATGCAGCCGGTAGGATACCAGGCTCAGCAGCGTCGAGTTGATGTGCACACCTCCGGTATCGTTCATCTTGGTGGGCGTTAAGGGAAGTGGCGCGTAGTAGGTGTCGAAGGCAAAGGCAGGGCGTGCAAACTCGTGCGGGTTGGACAGGTCACGCATGATCTTGTCCTTACCCAAGCCCTCGGACATGGTCCAGGCTCCCGCGTCTCCCTCAAGCCGCATCTCTATGAGGTTGCCCATGATGTCGCTCATGCCTTCGTTGATGGCACCAGGATCACATTCGTGCAGTTTGAACACTTTGTTCGTGCCTGTGACGCAGTGGGTGTACTCGTGGGCCACAACGTCTAGGCATTCGCCATAGTTCACGGCTCGCGTAAAGGTGAAGATCTGGAATCCGTCGTGCTTGGAAAGGTAGGAGGCGTTTTCGACGGGCTTGCCCTCAAAGTCCACGTAGTTCATCAACAGAAGGGCTGGCGTGCCGTCGCCGTCAGGGCCTGTCCAACCCACCGAGTTGTAGAAATCCCACACCCGGATGAAGGAGTCAAACGTGTCTGCGTCAATCTCGTTGGCGCCATCCTGCACCTCGATGGGCATAAGCTGGTCTTGGTAGAGGTAGCTGGCTTGGTCGGCGCAGAGAATCTTGCGCTTTGCGTCGGCAAGGTAGACCTTGCCAGTTGCGGCATCTTTGAGCACGGGCACGGTGATCGTGTGGGTCGTGCCATCGTCGCGCTCGTGGCTCACCGTTATCTCGGAAGGTTCGTAGGCGTCAAAGTCAAACTTGTCCTTTGCGCTTTGCCCTGCTGGGGCATCGGGGTCGTCGGGCCCGGATACAGGTATCGCATACAGATACGTGCCCTTAAGATCCACATAGTGCGCCGTAAAGGCCGGGGCGTTGTCGTCGGCGGCCTGGGACGTGAAAACGAGCCACGCGCAGATATAGCTGTCCTGTGTGTTTGGCACGTGGAGTACCAGCTGTCTGGTGGCATCGTCAACAACTGTGCCAGCGGCGCCTTCTTCCTGCAACTTGTCCAAGACAATCTGCTCGGCCTGCTTGCTGTCGCACGCCCACTGATCCAGAGGCCTCATTTTTGCATTGGGCATAATCGAGCTGATCAGGCCAATGGCCTGGCCGTCTTTGTCAAGCACAAGCTTGACGACTGCACCGCAGACAATCGCGCCGCCCACGCGTTGAACGAAGGTCACAACGGTCATGCCGTCCTCGTTCGGGCGAACGGACTCAGGCACAAGCTCGGTGGTCTCGTCTCCACCAATGCGATCGAGCACGCTCTTTACGCAGGCCTCTGCCTCCGCCTCGTTGGTTACGCTGCCGTCGTAGAACTTCTCGTCAAGGAAGGTGTTGACCACGCCTTCGCCGTTTGAGGCCCGCTTAAGGGTGGCCTTCTCTTCATCGGTAAACAAAGCCTGAGCTGTCGTTGTCATTGCTCTCTCGTTTCATGCGGATTGTCTGCCAGCACATGCTTCTCAATAGTAGCAATAATGACTTCGCCATGTCCCTTCCAAAGCGCACGTTACGTGCGGGATTTGCGGCCCTACAGGGATGCGATGGGCGAGGGGATGAGGTGGCGACCGCCTCGTTTACGTGCTTGCTGGCCCTTGGCAGGAAAGCCCCGTCGACACCATGCATTCCTTACCCAGAAAGCCACCCTTATGGTGCACACATCGCACGCCATAAGGGTGGCTCCCTGGTAGTGCTTGCCTGCGTTTGCTACCGCTCTTCCAATAGAGTAAAGAATCTGATCAATTCTGGCTTGTCTAGGACGCGCACGGGCTTGAGCTGATTCTCGTTGATGCCCATCTCGTACATCTTCATCTCGCGATGGAACTGGAACGTCTCCTTCTGGAGGAAGATAAGCTTGGGCTCGCCCATGTTGCCGCCTGTCACATAGTGCGCGTACGACGTAGAGGCGCGCACAAGCTCTTCGGCCATGATGGCCTGGCACTCGTCGTAGCGCTCCTTTGGCACAACCTCCTCGGGTTCCAAGAGAACCACGTAACGGCCCGGCTCTGCGTCGCGATCGGGATACATGCAGAAGTCGATCACGTTGATGCCGGTCTTGCGCTCGAAGGAACGAACGGCCGAGAGCAGGTGGTCCTCTGTAAACTTCTCGCCCGCAATAGAGACGATGTTCTTCTTGCGGTACTTGAAGGTAACCATGGGTGACTCGTTGTAGAAGCCAATGACGCGTATGACGTCGCCCATGCGATACCGATAGAATCCGGACTGGTTGGTGATGACAAGCTCGTAGTCCTTGCCCTCCTGCACCTCGTTGAGGAGGACCGTCTTTGCATCGGGAGCCTCGTCGTCGTTCTTGCCGTTGACAACGGGAATGAACTCAAAGAAGCAGCTCTTTGGCAGCATGACGTAGCACTGATCATGCGGATGGCGCGCGACGCCAAAGATGCCCTCGGAAGACACGTAGCTCATGGTGTAGTAGGGGATGGACCTGCCGCTGTACTCCTGCAGCTTGCGTGCGTACGAGCTAAAGTTACCGGCCCAGATTGACGAGATGCCCGCAAGCTTGGGCCAGATACGTCTCATGATGGTCTGGTCAAAGCCCTTCTCAAACTCACGCTCCAGCTCATCTGCGCGCGCGGGGTCGGGTACAAGCTCGGCTTCCAGCTTTGCGCGCAGCTCGTCCGGCATAAGGATTTCGGAGTTGATTGTGCCTTGTCGTATGTCCTCCACAATCATCTTCCAGTCATCCCTGATGTAGTTCATCAGGTCGAGCAGCGCCGGAATGTAGGGACCCACAACAATTGTTGTATTGCGTTGGGCCAGACCGTAGCGGGCGTGCAGGTATTTGAAGTTGGCGCTTTCGGTGCAGGCAAACACGTCGAGCGGGGTGCATGCAAAGTAGGGCATCGCCTTAAGCGCCTCGTCGTTAAGGCACGCCGCGCTTATCGATCCAAACATTGTTCCATTGGGCAGCGGCGTCTGCGCAAAGTTCATCATGGCGAGCCAATACCCATCGGGCATGTCCTTAAGCATCGTGTTCTTGTAGAACTCTGATACCACTGAGACAAATATGCTTGAAGAATGCTCGCGAAACACCTGCAGGCCCTTGTCAGAGACGGGAATCTTTTTGGGCGCGCCCGAGGTGCCCGAGGTGCTGGCGTAATACACTACGGGGTATGCCGTAAGAAGGTTCTTCTCATCATGCTCCGACATGCGCGTGATGGCGTCTTCGTAGTCTTCATACGTTGTAAGGGGCACCTGCTCCCTATACGCATCGACGTCATGGATGTCGGCAAAGTTGTACTTTCTGCCATATTCGGTGTCTTTGTTGTCTTCCAGCAATCTAAAGAGCAGGTCGAGATTGACTTGCTCCGCCTCGCGGCTGCTCTCGTCCACCGCATGCAGTACTTTGTACGACCTTTGCTTGAGCACCGTCGAAACTATATGGTTCATCTGATTCTGGGCCACCGCCGCTACGGTTGGAGCTACGGTTTGGTCAAAGATGTCTTTGATGACAGCGACTTGTCTTAAGGTGTTGCTGATCGGCATTGCCACCACCTACTCGACGGTCATGAACTGGGCGAGCTTGGTTACGGTAAGGACTTCCATAACGTCGGCAGGCACATTGCGCACATGTACGGCACCCGGCTTGCCAAGCGCCTTTTGGGTGGCGAGCAAAACGCGCAGGCCGGCACTGGAGATGTATTCCAGAGAATCGAAGTCGAACACGACTGTCGTCATTCCCTCTAGAGACTTGCTTATCTCGTCCTGGAGCTGAGGGGCGTTGGTGGCATCGACGATACCGTGTGGTGCAAGCGTGAGCACAGTCCCCTCAACGGTCTTTCCGAACGTGTTCATATTCACCCTCCTATGTATGTACGTCTGGCGCTTAGGTACTGCCCTTCAATGACTGTGTACGATTGGCGAGGCCTGCGTGGATGCAGCCGACGCGCGGAGGAGGGAATCGTACTGGGCGTACGCCAACCGCACGCCTTGCGGCAGATGCGCCGCGCGGGGCTGTAAAGCGTACACAGCAATTGTTTGGCAGTGTCTAATCGCATTATTGCATATGGATGTGGGCTACAATCACATTAGGGGCGACGGTAACGGTGGGAGATGCAAAATGGGCGACATCCTATGTTGGAGAGGTTTGCTTGCTTCCGAACGTTCTCGTACGCGCGCCCTGTGCTTTGTGGCCGTGCTGGTGTTTAGCGTGTCCATGAGCTTTCTGCAGCTGGGGTTTGTGTCCATCGCACCCTTTGGTACCCGCCTGTGCTACGCCATGGGCCTGCTGGCGCCTATCGTGGTGGCATCGCTTTTGTTTGGACCTTGGCTGGGCGCGCTTGAAGGCCTGCTTGCAGCCGCAACGATGTGTGTCCATGCGTGGCTCGAGCCGCTCAACATTGTAGAGAAGTGGCTTGTGTTTATAAT
The DNA here is from genome assembly GCA_017510875.1 of Atopobiaceae bacterium. Lineage (GTDB taxonomy): Bacteria > Actinomycetota > Coriobacteriia > Coriobacteriales > Atopobiaceae > UBA1367. The sequence continues at coordinate 7,956 of JAFWLX010000038.1, forward strand.
GCCGTCGGCTTTTGTCGCTCTCTATACATTGCTGGGGTTTTGTGCGGGAATTCTCTTTGCCGTGGCGCTTCGAAACAATCCGAGCGGCGCAAAGCGCCGCCTTTTGCTTGTGGCCGCATGCGTTGCTCCAGCGATTCTGGCAAGTATCGCCTTCGATGCAATCGTGCGTGGTGGACCTTTTGTTGCCTCCTTTACATATGCCGAGCTAGGGTCGCCCTACATGCAAGTGGCGTGCGACCTTGTTCTTATGGCATGCGCCACGCTGGTTTGTGATTACGTTGTTATGCGCTGGTACGAGTTCCGTCAGTACATGAGCGTACGCACTATCGTGCGGGCGCAGATGATAGGTGTGCTTACGGTTGTCTTTGTCGCCACGTTGGCCATATGCTTTGTGGCAATCACCCGTGCCGATCGTAACGACGCGTACCGCAGCATGCGCTCGACGCTTGCATACGTGCGCGACCAGTGCCTTGGGCGACGGGCACGTGCCAACGCGCTCGAGGAGTCAGGCGAGCTTGATAGGCTCTCTAAAGGCGTGCGAGACACCATCCTAGACGATGTCTCTGTGCGCAGCGCCGTTGAGGAGTACTCGCACGACCTGGGCACGCTCGTCATTGTCGAAGACGGCCTGGTGGTCTGCTCAAACAATGACGCATATCCCAAAGGCAAGGTCTTTAGGGACGCGTTTGGGCAGGATGCCACCGAGTTTGTGGCGTCGCTTGCCCGCACGTCTTCAATGGAGCAGACCCTTATGGTCAATGCTGCAGACAGAACCGAGCTTGCCTACGCGTGTGCCGTTGCCGTGCAGGACAACTGCTACGTGCTTATGGAGAGAGGGTTCTCCAGTGTCTTTGACCACAGGCGCGAAACCATGGCAGGAGCCGCGTTGGTGTCGCTTGCCATGATTGCGGTCACGTACTGGCTGGGGTCGCGTCTGTTGCAGAGGGTGCTCATTGGCCCCATCGAGCGTACAACCGAGTCGCTTGAGAAGATCGTGCACGGCGATCTTGACGTCTTGATGAGCGAGACGGGAAGCGTTGAGTTTGCCTCGCTCTCGGCCGAGATCAACGAGACGGTGTACAGCCTTAAAGGATGGATCGACAAGGCAGAGCGGCGTCTGGAGAGCGAGCTGACCGCTGCGCGTGCCATACAAGAGAGCGCGTTGCCCACGGTCTTTCCGTCAGTACCTGATGCCTTCGAGCTATACGCCACCATGACGCCTGCACGCGAAGTCGGCGGAGACTTCTATGACTTCTTTCCGCTGGACGACCACACGATTGGATTTCTTATTGCCGACGTAAGCGGCAAGGGGATTCCCGCGGCGCTCTTCATGATGCGCGCAAAGAACGAGTTGGCAAGCTGCATACAGTCGGGCGTCAGCTTGGTCGAAGCCATGACGCTGACAAACAGGCACCTGTGCGAGGGCAACGATGCGCTCACCTTTGTGACGGTATGGGCGGCAACGTTCGACTGGAATGCGCGCATCCTGACGCTTGTCAATGCCGGACACAACGAGCCGCTCTTATTGCAGGACGGGCGCTGGGAGTGGCTGCGCGGTAGCGATGGGCCAATTATGGGGTTCTCGGAGTTTGCCACGTTCGAGAGCCGCACCCTGAGGCTTGGCGTCAATGACGAGCTGCTACTCTTTACTGATGGCGTAACCGAAGCCATGAACAGCGATCGCAAGCTGTATGGCGAGGCACGCCTCAAAGAGCTGGTAGAGGCAAACGCCCATCTGGCTCCACGCGACCTTGACGCAGCGATTCGCGCCGACTTGGCAGCGTGGGCTGCCGGGGCCGATCAGTCGGACGACATTACTATCCTTACCTTCCGGACGTAAATAGGGGGACATGCAAGCATGACAGGACAGACCAACACAAAGCGCACCTGGTGGAAGAGCATTCAGACCAACCCTCACCACTACCATTCTGATGGCTGTGATAATCGGCTACCTGATCTTTAGGCTTCGCAAGCGGGGAGTGCTGCAGGATAACGTGATTCGCGAGTCATAAGTTCCCTTGGTACGTGCGAGAGATGGCGTACGGGTTGGAGGAGTAGCAATGGAGAGAACCAAGGACAAGCTTCTCAGGGCATGGTTGCTCTGCCTCGTCCTTTTTGCCTGTGTGGCCGTAGCGACGGCTTCCATCCTACGCGGTATCGCGTATGCCAGTGACGAGGCAAGCACCGTCCGCGTGGGCTATTACGAGAACGAGGTGTTCCAGGAAGGCGCGCGGGAGGGCGCGGTCAAGACGGGCTATGCCTACGAGTACTACCGAAAGATATCCGAATACACAGGCTGGAACTACGAGTACGTCTATGGCGACTACGGCGAGCTCTATCAGGCGCTTCTTGATGGCAAGATCGATCTGCTCGCAGGTCTTGCGTGGAGGGAGGACCGGGCTTCGCTGATTGGCTACCCGGATGCCGTGATGGGAAGCGAGTCGTACTACCTCGTTAAGCACGACGAAGATGACAACATCACCGTCGATCCCGCCACTTTGGATGGATGCAAGATTGGCGTGCTGGACAGTGCGATGGTTGATGTCCTACGCAAGTATCTTGATGAGCACCAGATTTCTGCGGAGGTTGTTACCTATTCCGACTACACGCATCTGTTTGGGGCCTTCGATGCTCATGACATTGACGTGCTGGCTGCGGAGAGCGATGGCGCCCACAGTAGAGCGCATGCAGAAGTTCTGGGCGTTTTTGGCGAGTCGGATTACTATCTGTGCACAAGCATCAAACGGCCCGACCTTCTGGCAGAGCTAAATTCCGCGCAGACGTTGCTAGCCGTTGAAGAGCCCAACTACCTGAATACATTGCGAGGAAAGTACTATTCTTCCAGCGTTGCGGCCAGGATGTTCTCGCAATCCGAGCGAGATTGGATGGGTGCTCATTCTTCGCTGCGCGTGGGTTATCTGGACAATTACCTTCCTTACAGCGACACGGACAGCCAAGGTAAAACGACAGGTATCGTCAAAGACATCATCCCCGATATCCTCAATGTGCTAGGGATGCAGGACATGGAGGTCTCGTATAGCGCCTACACGAGCTATGACGATATGGTTGCTGCAGTCAGATCTGGCGCAATTGACGTGGCTTTCCCTGTGGGCGGCGGACCGTACTTCTCGGAAGAAAACGGTATTTACCTGTCAAACCCCGTGTCCTCGTCACCTGCGGAGTTGGTCTACAAGGGTGAGTTCAGCGAAGAGACGACCAAGCACTTTGCCGTGAACGAGAACAACCGCATGCAGTACTACTTTATCCAGGCAAATTACCCTGATGCCAAGATTACGTTCTATCCGTCGAGCGAGCAGGCCCTTGACGCCGTGCTTGCCGGCGAGGCAGGGTGCATGACGCTAAACGGGCTTCGAGCGAACGACATTCTGCGGAACAGGAGATACAGAGACCTCTCCCTCTACCAGACCACCTACAACGATGCCCGGTGCTTTGGCGTGGAAATTGGAAACAAAGGGCTGCTCAAGCTCCTGAATCGCGGAATCAACGTCTTAGGTGCCGATTACGCACAGAGCATCTCGTACCGGTATACCGGCGGCTTGTACTCATACGATTTCCTCGATGCGCTAAAGGACCATGCGACATCGATCGCTTTGATCGCTCTTGCGATTGGCGCGGTCATAGTTGCCCTGCTTGTGCGTGACGTGCGGCGCACAAGGAAGGAGGTCGTGGAAAAGGAAGCCGCCCGGCAAGAGCTCGAGGCCAAGAATGGCGAGCTTGCAGAGAGCCAGAGGGCGCTTTCAGATGCGCTGGTCGCGGCAGAACACGCCAGTCGTGCCAAGACCATCTTCCTCAACAACATGTCCCATGACATCCGCACGCCTATGAACGCCATCGTGGGCTTTACCGCGCTGGCGGCTTCCCATATAGACAACAAAGAGCAGGTACAGGACTACCTTCGTAGGATCACGGTCTCAAGCCAGCATCTTCTGTCGCTCATCAATGATGTGCTGGACATGAGCCGCATCGAAAGCGGCAAGGTCACTATCCAAGAGGCCGACGTGCACCTTCCAGAGGTGATTCATGACCTTAGGACAATCATTCTGCCAAGCATCGAATCCAAACAGCAAGAGCTGTTTATCGACACGCAGGATGTGATGCACGAGGATATTGTCACAGACAAGCTCAGGCTGAATCAGATTCTGTTGAACATCTTGTCTAATGCAATCAAGTTCACGCCAGCTGGCGGAACGATCACCTTCCGGGTTATCGAGAAACCGTCGCAGGACGACAAGCTTGCCAACTTCGAGTTCCGGATCAAAGACAACGGAATCGGCATGAGCGAGGAGTTCCAGAAGTCGATTTTCGTGGCGTTTTCTCGTGAACAAACCAGCACGGTTAGCGGTATCCAGGGGACCGGCCTTGGGATGGCAATCACAAAGAACATCGTCGACATGATGGGCGGCAACATTACGGTGCACTCGGCCGAAGGCAAGGGTAGCGAGTTCATCGTAGAGCTTCCGTTTAAGATCAGCTCTACCTCCGGCAAGTTCGAGGCGCTGCCAGAGCTGAAGGATTTGCGCGCGCTTGTGGTGGACGATGACATAAACACCTGCCTCTCGGTATGCGCGATGCTTCGCGAGATTGAGATAAGGCCCGATTGGACCAACTACGGCAAAGAAGCTGTGGTGCGCGCCAAGGAAGCGCTTGATCAGGGTGACGAGTTTAGGATCTACATCATTGACTGGCTGATGCCAGACCTGGACGGCATCGAGACGGTGCGCAGGATTCGCAGGGTAATTGGCGACGACGTGCCCATCATCATCTTGACGGCGTACGACTGGGCGGACATCGAGGAAGAGGCAAGAGAGGCCGGCGTGACAGACTTCTGCTCGAAGCCCTTGTTCATGTCCGAGCTCAGAAGCGTGCTGGCGCGGCCGTTCATGGCATCGCAGGACGTACGTATAGAGAACACAGACACGGAGGCGGCGATGCCGGACCTTTCGGGAAAGCGCGTTTTGCTGGCAGAGGACAACGATATGAACCGGTTGATTGCCGAGGACATCCTATCCAGAAACGGCCTTGTCGTTGAAGAAGCCCGCGACGGTGTCGAGGCCGTAGAGAAGATGAAAGCTGCGCCCGCTGGCTACTACGACATCATCCTGATGGATATCCAAATGCCCAACATGGACGGCTACGAGGCGGCCAAGCAGATCCGTGCGCTTGACGATAAGGGCAAGGCAAACATCCCTATTGTGGCGGTCACGGCAAATGTCTTTGAAGAGGATAAGAAGATCGCAATGGAATCCGGCATGAACGGGCATTTGGCTAAGCCATATGACGTTCCGGCAATCATGCAAACGCTAGGGGAGCTGCTGGGCTAGTTTGACACACGTGTATATGCCATTCAGCTGGTTAACTGTTAGTACGGTTGTGCATCCAGAGCACACTCGAAGGAGTATTTTTCGCAAAGCCGGCGCACTCGTCGCACCGTGATTAATGCATCCCCGACTTTTCCAGACAGCTACAAGTGCAAGCTGCTAGGTCTCGGCGACTAATGGACGTGGGCTGTATAATCAACTAGGGTTGTGGTGCGTGGTGATGTGGAAGACGTTGGTGAGGGGTATCGTCATGCTTATTGCGGGCTTTGTGCTGTTTGTTGTAGGAATAGTCTTCATTGTCAGTTATCCATACAACAAGAAAAGGAACGCTCGTTGTACCGTGCAAACGCAGGGTGTTCTAAGCGACATTCAAAAGCGGTTCAATTCCAAAGGCAGCCTCAAGCCTGCGCACATCTATACCTACACGGTTGATGGAGTTGAGTACCAGCTTAGGACGCTTGATCATAGCCTGCAGGTAAGCAGGGTGGGGGATAGCTGCGACATCTGGTACAACCCACAAAAGCCAGAGGATGCGCAGGCGTTTCGCGGCTCAGATAAGTACCTCAAGACGCTTCTTATGGTGGGAATCGCCGCGCTTCTGCTGGGCATTGTCTTGACCTGCGTTGGTTTTGTCCAACAGTATGTCGTGTAACGTGGGTTGGGGTTCGTCCCCTTCCTGCGTGTGCCAGGGGGACACTACTGGTGGTGTGTCAGGGGGCATTTCTGGTGACATGCAAAGGCCTTGCCTTTTGTGTGTCACCAGAAATGCCCAATCCGCGTAAATACATTTTCTTGGCGACAAAATGTGCGGCCCGCTCGTATCTATGATGATGGTAGGATTTGGATAGCAGTGCAGTCAGTCTTACGACGGGGGGCGATGCACATGACAGGCAGGGAGAAGTGCAACAAGCTTAAGAGAATCCGGGCAGCGCTTGCCTCCAAGCTTGGGATAGACCTGCATCAGGTTGAATGCACGTTTGAGGGAGAGTGCACCGGCACGTGCCCTAAGTGCAAGCAGGAAGAAGACGTCCTGAACGCTGCCATACTCCACAAGGGAGCTGCCGTAGCCGGGGCAATGATGCTTGCCACATCCATGACAGCATGCGTCCCGTTTGGGGGCAGCAGCACAAGCCCCAAGGACAGTGGTACGGTCGAGACAGGTGGCGATGATCTTACTGGCGAGGTTGCGCCTGAGCCCGACAACGACCCGTCTACAAAAGGCGACGATATCGAGTTTCTCACAGGCGATGTGGACGACCAGTCGGTGTATGGCGACAACACGGACGCCAAGCAGGACGACAGCTCGGATGCCAAGAAGAACAATGGCACGGACGCAAAGCAAACCGACGACGGCAAGGTAGTCGAGATAGTAGAAGATCTTACGGGCTACGTGGGATAACGTGCAAGAGATGAAGATCCACGGCATAGCTCGCAGGCGGCTTGGAACTGACGGCCATGGCGTAACAGACCTTGTTGCCATGGCCGGCTGCCCGCTTTCGTGCAAATACTGCCTAAACGGGCCGCTTCTTGCCAACGGCAACACAAAGGACATCACCGCGGACGCGCTTCTTGCCTCGGTCATGCAAGAGGCGTGCTACTTTGTGGGCACCGGTGGAGGAGTGACCTTTGGCGGCGGAGAGCCGCTGCTACAGTGGGAGGGCGTCCAGGAGTTTGCGGCGCTAAGGCCCGACTGGATGAGCCTCTCCATAGAGACCTCGCTGCAGGCGCCCCAACACGTGATTGCTGCGCTGATCCCTGCGGTCGACCTCTGGATTGTTGACATCAAGTCGCTTGACCCAGACACATACCACAGCTATACAGGCGGCGACCTGTCTGTTGCCCTGCGCAACCTGAAGGCGCTTGTTGACGTTCAGGACAAGGTGCTGGTAAGGGTGCCCATCATCCCAGATTACAAGGACGAGGCAACAGCGCAGCTTGAGGCCCAAGAGCTGGAAAAGATGGGCTTTGGGAGAATCGAAGTCTTTAACTACGTGGTGCGATAGAGGTCAAGGAGCACATAGCCGAAGCGCCCTTTGAACGTGGATTGGGGGGAACGTCCCTTTTCCACATTGGCGGGAAGATGCCACTGCTAGACAGTACCTTCCTTTCGCCAGCGTGGAAAAGGGACGGTCCCCCAATCCGCGTTTACAGCGAGTCGTCATCCATCTTAGAGATGACGTACGCGCACTGCATGGCCATAAGTGCGGCCTCCTCTGGGCCGGCACCGGCCTGTATTGCCTTCTGGACGATCATCTGCGTGGTTATGCCAAACAGGATGGGCCATTCGGATGGATCCTTGCAGTAGTTGCAAGTCATGTTGTCGTAGATGCCGTCCCAACACTCCTTGATCTTGGTGTAGACGCTCCCTGGCGCCATGCCCCAGATGTTGAAGCGGTCGGTGCCCAGGCTGTTGGTCATCTCTGCGGCCAAGCCGCCTATCTGCTCTTCTTTAAGACTGGCGACAGCGTTTATAAACGCAAGTACGCTAAGGTGGTCCTCCATAAGGTACTTGTTTACGGCCTCGCCGTAGTAGTCTGCGTTGGTTTGCCAATGACAGATTTCCCCTAAGTGAGAACGCGGCACGTGAGAAGGCCGAGGGCTCCATGGCGACATGCGCCTCGTCGAACTCGCAGCCTTCCAGGAGGCCAGAGGTGTAGCGTTGGCACGAAAGGCGAATTGCCACGTCGTCGGCGCTGCTCAGCTGCTTGGCAAAGCGGTCTTCCTTCTCGCGCATGGCCTGCACAAGCCCTTGCAGCTTGGTGCTGCGACGCAGCTCGTCAAGGGCGTGGCTGTCAAGAAGCGTTGCTCCGCCCGATGCGTATAGGCTCGAATCGTCTCTCATTGCGTTCTGCGCTCGTTGTTTCCCATCGGCTTTATACGTGCAATTGATTGTAGGCGTTCACGCACATATTGATAAATAGCCAGTCCGTCGGATTGACGCTACTTTGCGCTCGTACGGCGTACGGTAGGTTGCCGGTCCGCCGTTTTGACGGAGAGTAGCGTCATACCGACGTACCAGCCGACTGCCAGTACGTCCGATTGACGCTACTTGGGCCCAAATCGGGCAAAGTAGCGTCAATCTGACGGACGGGCCGACTGCCGTACGCCCTGCGTATGCAAA
>JAFWLX010000039.1 GCA_017510875.1 Atopobiaceae bacterium
AAGGAGGACGGTGACCTCATGGCATTCTTGAGAGAGATGTGCGTTCACTGACGTTACCGAAACCGCGGGGGCTGCCATGCGGTCCCCGCCTCGGCCTTACGTGCGTTGGTTTCTGTAACGTAGGAGTTGCTGGAACAGGCCAGATAGAGCGGGAGCCTCCTGGTCGAGACCCCGTTGAACGGCGCCAGGAACGCCTCGAGCCGCGAGTGCAGGGCGTTGACCATGCCCAGCTCGTCCTCGCCGGCCACCTTCGAGTTGAACCGGTTGTGCGCGAGCGCGCCCGCCGCCGACAGCGGGGAGACGTAGGAGCTGAGCTCGTCGGTGGACACGACGGCGCCTGCCAGCGGGACGCCCTCGATGCCCGCCCTCACCTGCTCGTTGCCGGCTCGCCCGCGCCCGACGAGGCGGCAGAAGCAGTCGCCGAGGTCGTTCACGCCGGTGAGCACGCAGGCCTTGAGCTTGGAGAGGCCCCGCTTGGTCACGCCGTGGCCGTTCGCGTGCGGCTCCCTGGGCATCTTCACCCGCGCCCGGTCGCGGTTGCCGCTGAGCGACTCGTTCGGGTACTTCTCGTCGATCTGGACGCTGGTGCCCGGGTCGCAGCGGAACGGGGCGAGCCTGGACCCCATCACCGAGCAGACCCGCATGCGCATGTACCAGGACGTCTTCAGGCACACGCCGCACCGCTCCGCGAGCTTCCGGAGGGAGAGCCCCTCGACCATGCCCTCCACGTAGGCCGACCACGCGTCCGCGCCGAGTCTGGAGAGCGCGAGCACGCCGGCGGTCCTGGCCGAGAGCGTCCTGCCGCAGCCGCGTCAGAGCCACCTCCTGCCGCCGTCGCGGCCGCGCCCCTTTGAGACGACGTGGGCGTGCCCGCACCTCGGGCACCTGGACGGCTCCTCGGCGGGCCTTGCCGCCATCTCCTCGAATATCGCCCCCTTCAGCGCGGCGACCAGCTCCTCCTTCAGCTGCCGGGGCAGCTGAAGCGCGTTCTGTAGTACACTCTCGTACATACGGACCCCCTCTGTGGTTGGCTTTGTTTGGCGACTGGCACCATAGCAGGGGGTCTGGACATTAATTCGGCACCTAACGATGTCAGCGCTGGTCTAACAGAGGTAAATGGGTAAGCCGATGAGGACGATGGAGTTCTTGGGCACACCTCCACGGACGCGCACTTGCGCGGAGGTCCAGACTTGAGGCGTGTTTCCCAAGACTCCGATGACCGATTCCTATTCGCAGGTGGCGGTGCGCGTAGTATGACTCCCCGAGAGGTAAGGTCTTGCCATTACTGTTCTCGGAACCATAGCAGTGCTTGCACTGTGTTTCAATTCCCCAAGGGGTAAGGTCTGGCCTAAGGACCTCGAAGGACAGCTTGTACGAACCATTTTGTTTCAATTCCCCAAGGGGTAAGGTCTGGCGCCAACCCGATTACTGATTTTGCTGCATTCGCAAAGTTTCAATTCCCCAAGGGGTAAGGTCTGGCACACTTTCGACCGAGCTGTGGTGGTTCGCCGCAGACAGTTTCAATTCCCCAAGGGGTAAGGTCTGGCCGTGGTGAACGCCATGTCCTACTACGGCTACGAGGTTATGTTTCAATTCCCCAAGGGGTAAGGTCTGGCAAAAAAATAGGAAAGGAACGAAAATGAAGAGGTTTATGGGTTTCAATTCCCCAAGGGGTAAGGTCTGGCTAAATGTATGTTGTCGACTGATATTTACAAGAACGACTTTTGTTTCAATTCCCCAAGGGGTAAGGTCTGGCAGTTATGCCGTAGTCTACGGACTAGTAGGTTATGGCGCGTTTCAATTCCCCAAGGGGTAAGGTCTGGCGTAAACGAAATCTATTGGAAGAGGAGGTGAACAGGATGCTGGACATTATGTTTCAATTCCCCAAGGGGTAAGGTCTGGCACAAAGCCTTCGAGTATGAGATCAAGCTTGCCGTCGAGTTTCAATTCCCCAAGAGGTAAGGTCTGGCACTGGACAAGTACGACTACCTTGGACTTCGTGACGAGGTTTCAATTCCCCAAGGGGTAAGGTCTGGCGGGCAAGTACCCCAAAGCTGGACTCGCAACCATCGACTAGTTTCAATTCCCCAAGGGGTAAGGTCTGGCCTGGGAGGCACCGCATACGATTACAAGGCAGTCTAAGGTTTCAATTCCCCAAGGGGTAAGGTCTGGCCCGTCAACAACACCACCATCGACTATGCAATCAAGTTTCAATTCCCCAAGGGGTAAGGTCTGGCAGGAACTGATTAATGGCACTATTGAGCAGGTTGTTCCGTTTCAATTCCCCAAGGGGTAAGGTCTGGCGTAATAACGCGCAAGAACTGTTTGAGACAGGCCTTAAGTTTCAATTCCCCAAGGGGTAAGGTCTGGCACAACTGCTTTGTTGAGGATATTCAGTACACCGGGTTTCAATTCCCCAAGGGGTAAGGTCTGGCGAGTACGAGGACGAGAGGGCGTACACCCTCGAGTTCTACGTTTCAATTCCCCAAGGGGTAAGGTCTGGCGGGATCAATCAAGTGATAAAATGTGCAATGCACGGTTTCAATTCCCCAAGGGGTAAGGTCTGGCTATTTGACGACTTCTTCAGGGATATTCGTAAGAAGTTTCAATTCCCCAAGGGGTAAGGTCTGGCTTCCTTATCGAGGATTAAATAGGACTGCAGTCGTTAAGTTTCAATTCCCCAAGGGGTAAGGTCTGGCCAGTGCATTTTCGCGAATTATACACCAGAGTTGAATAATCTGGGTCCACTATCCAAACCTTTTTCAAACGGCTCCATTTTGCGGGCGAAAAGTGCGTCGATGATTTTGCAAAAGTGCAGGTAAACGAAGTGGCGGCATCTCGTGTAGGGGTCGACGCACTTTTTGCCCGCAAACGGGAGATCAAAAGGCCCTTTTCGTGCTCCCGGCGATGCCCCGTAAGCCCGCTAGCAGGGCAAACGTCGCCAAATCACCGACGCACTTTTTTCGAGGCATTCATTGCGCTAGGCTCGTATTAGGATTGGAGGCGCGCTGGGGAGATGGTCATGTTCGCTTTTGAGAAGTCAATCTTTAGACGGAGGCAATGGCCCAAGGACCGACGTGGTTCTCACGTGGCGCTCAACACGCACTGGGAGGCACGCGCATGTTCGTCATCCTCTCGTACGACATCGGGGCCAAGCGAGTACAGAAGGCGCTCAAGATCTGTAGGAAGTACCTGCGTCATATGCATCGCTCGGTGTTCGAAGGCAACATAAGCGAGGGGAAGCTCAACCAACTGAAGCGCGAGCTCGAGCGTGTGGTAAACACGCGTCACGACACGGTGTGCATCTATCGCATCGAATCACCGATGCTCGTCAAGAAGGAGCAGATAGGTGTCATCCACGACGTAAGCGAAATCATCTGAATGCTCAGCGTTGTGCCAAAAACCCTAAACTTGCGCACCATGAGCGGATGTATCCATAGCAGGAAGTAACCAGGTGGCACGCTATCATAGGAATATCGGTCACACTCAGCAAAGGAGTATCTCGCTTTGAAGAAGTTCTTTATGGTCACGCCGCAACAACCCGAGGGCATGCTGCACAGCCAAAGTTATCTGGCGCCGGACAACGATGCGCTTTGCTATGACGGACGGACGCGCTTCCCCATCGTCCCGCTCCTCAATGGATATGCTGTCAGCGGGGAGTGCGTGCAGGTGATCACCGTCACATATGGAGCACCTTCCAATTGCGTCAACAATCTTGCTGTACTGCGGGCGGAGCTTGACGACCTTTCCGCGCGCCAGGGCATTGACATCGACCTCGTTTCCATCGACGCTCCCTTCGACGATAGCGTCGGCGCCCTCATTCATGTCTGGCAGCTCCTCATCAGCCGTATCGATGACGGGGACGAGCTGTACGCATGCATCACCTTTGGCTCCAAGCCCGTTCCCATCATGCTCACCATGGCGCTGCAGTATGGCTGTCGTATCAAGAAGGGCGTCTCCATCGAGTGCGTCGTCTACGGACAGATGGACCACAGCCAGAATCCGCCCCTTGCCCGCATCTATGACGTTACCGCCCTCGCCAAGCTCGACGAGCTCGTCCGCGTGCTCGCCGACATGCGGGTTGCCGAGCCGGAGTCTGCGCTGCGCATGGTGCTTGATCTGGGGAGTGGCGAGAATGGATAGGGACGAAGTTGATCAGTACGGCCATAAGCTAGTTGACAACGGCAAGGAATCGCTCGAGCGCCGCATTAACCGCAAGGCTGTTAGATACGCCAAGATTCGCGACGGCGAAGGAAATGCGGCACGAAAGCTCGCGCTTCGCGCGGAACTGCTTACGCTGTGCCTTCACTACTTCCGCGTTGTCGGTCAAGGCATGTCTAAACGCGACGCCTACGATGATGTCCTCGTTAACGAGCTGTACTGGTGCCTTGACCACTTCGACTCGGCGAAAGGACTCTTCACGCACTTATTGAGATTCCGATACAAGCGACAGAGCGCGACAGCAGCCGATCGGGAGTACAAGGTAGCGTCAACTATCGAACCGTTCGACGAAGAGGAGCACCTGAGCGGGGCTACAGAGGATCAGCTGAGCTTCGAAGATAGCTCCCACGAACAAGCTGACGCCATGCTCGCCGAGTTCATCTCGCTCGTCGTAGAGTTTCTGGACCACCTTCCAGACAGGAAACACAACGAACGCGCCAAGCTGTACCTGAGGATGAACTTCACCGAGTGGACCACGTACTCCGTCAAGATTCAGCCCGTCATCGATGGCTGCGAGCTCTTCGAATCGCAGGAGACACGCTTTTTCTCCACCATGGAGCTGCCCTTCCTCGACGCCTTTATGGCTGAGTCTTGCCGTTCGATTCGCAAGCTTTGGAAGTGCGAGCTCAAGGAAGGAATGGGTACGATACTGCGACTTGACGATCCGGCGCTGCAGAAGAAGAATCCTCCCGCGCCATGGAAGCTACCCATAAGCGTACATGCGGACTACGTCTCCAGCAAGGGCTACAAGGTGACGAGTGCGGTCATCAGCCAGCATCGCAAGAAGTTCGAGCTCCTTAAGGAGCAGATGAGCAACCGGCTGGATGACGGCGCACAACTTCGTGAATGATTCTTAGCGTAAGTCTAAATCCTCTGCGCGAGAGTGGATTGAATAGTGAAGTCACGAAAGCACCAATCCACAAGGAGGAAGCATTATGACAAACGGAATCATGGCAAGCTCGGCGGTACTGGGCGCGAACACCGCACCTGCGGCAATTCTGAGCATTGGGGCACCGGCGGTAGTCGCCGTCGTCGGCTGCTTCTGTCTGGTGGGTATCGTCGGCATCCTGTGCGACAAGCAAGTCGATGCGGATATCCCCAATCTGCGCTTCACCGTGTGTGACAGCAGTGGGCACAGGGGGTGAAGCCAAGCGGGTACGGGCACAAGTCCGTACCCGCTTGGGGCCGCTCTCCCTTTAGATGTCGTTACATATCATCCGGGCAATCATCCGTATTGGCATTCCTGATAGCTCACGTTCCTGTACGCTTCAAGCCATTTGAATACTTGCTCGGTCCCTGCTACCTTTTCTCGGTTTAGAATTAAGGCTCATATATCGTTGACGAATGACGCTACTACTATGCGAGGTTGAGTTGTATGCCGACTCTTGATTGGATGGGTAAGGATAAGGTCATCACCCATCATCGTGACGTGCCGTTTCGCGTTCTTGAGCGCGTGCCCGACAAAGGCGTGCTGGACTCACGCGGAAGCGACTGCGGGAACATGATTATCCATGGCGACAACCTTGCCGCCTTGAAAGCGCTCCTACCCGAGTACGAGGGCCGAGTCTCTTGTGCATACCTAGACCCCCCATACAACACGGGTGAAGAGAAGTGGGTGTACAACGACAATGTCAACGATCCCCGCATCCTCAAGTGGTTGGGGCAGGTCGTTGGCAAAGAAGGCGAGGACTTCACGCGCCACGACAAATGGCTCTGCATGATGTATCCAAGGTTGCAACTGCTCAAGAGGTTGCTTAGCCGTGACGGTGCTGTCTTCATCAGTATCGATGACAACGAGTGTTCGTCCCTCAAGTTTATCTGCGACGAGATCTTTGGAAGCTCGTGTTTTCAAGGCGACATATCATGGCAACGAAGCTACTCTCCGAGAAACGATAAACATGGCATTCCCGCAGAAGTGGAGCATATGCTTGTATACAGCGCACTACCCAACTGGATTCCACGACGATTAGTCCGAACTCAAGCGATGAACTCCAAGTACAAGAATCCTGATGGGGATGTCGCATTATGGCGCAGCGACAATCCATATGCACCAGGTGCTGCGACGCATCAAGGAATGGTCTATGGAATCCAGCATCCCTTTACAGGAGAACTGCTATACCCGTCAAATGGACGTTGCTGGACCTTTGGCCAAGACGATATGCTTAGGCATATGAACGGCTGGTGTCCATATGAGCTTCGTGACATGCATGACGAGCGGAAGCGAGCCGAAGTATGTGGAGTATCTTCCAATGATGTCAGGCAAGGAGTCAAGTCCATCGTACTTGTCAAATCCTTAGAAGAATCTCGCGAATTGGCCAGCACTGTACTGAATCAAGGACCATGGCCACGATTCTTCTTTTCTAGAGGCGGAAAAGGCGGCATAGCCCGCAAGACATATCTTCATTCTGTGGAAGGTAAACTCTCTACGAACCTGTGGATGCATTGTGATGCAGGTCACACCGACGAGGCATCCAAAGAACTCAAGGCCCTCTTTGACGGAAGGGCGGTCTTCCAAAACCCCAAGCCTACACGCCTGATTCGACGCGTGCTTGAAATTGCTTGTCCTCCCGACGGGATTGTTCTCGATGCCTTTGCTGGATCGGGCACTACAGGTCAGGCGGTGCTGATGGAGAACCAAACGAAAGGCGCTCGCCGCCGCTTTATTCTTGTTGAGATGGGCGACTACGCAGATACCATAACCGCACAAAGAATCAGGACTGCCATAAGTGGCTATCGAACTACCAAAGTACACAGGGATAGACTCTACTCAAAGAAGCTGACGGCGTCGAACTTAAAGAAATGTGCAACCTTCTACGAGGAGGCAGCTAAGGTTAAGGAAGATGCTTCCGATGGCGCCTATGATAAGGTCGAGGGTCCAAAGATGGACGGAGCCTCCATTGTCGTTGACGGCGTCACGAACAAGGGCCATGACGTGCCGGGCATCGACTCGGGCTTCTCGTACTACGAACTCGGGCCTGCGCTCTTTGACAAGGATGGCATGCTCAACCCTGCCGTAAGCATCGAGGACGTGAGACGCTACGTGTGGCACACGGAGACCAAAGCGCCTTATCGCGACTGCACATCCGAACACCCCTATCTGTTGGGAGAGGTTGATGATACCGTCTACTACTTCGCCTACGAGCCAAGTGGCGAGACCGTGCTCGCGCCTGAACTTCTTCGTAGCCTTCCCATCAAACGCACGACCAATGTTGTATTTGCCGACCGTTGCCTCCTCACGGACGAAGCCTTGGAACGGCTTGGTATACGCTATCGCCAGATTCCCAGACAGATTGCCAGGATGTGATGCACCATGGAGCTAAAGAACTATCAGCAGCGGGTGCTCAAGAACTTGAGGAGCTTTGTTATGAGGTACGCCGCGTGTGGTGACGCGCGCCAGGCATACCACGAATACCTCATGGCGGATGGTATTTCTGACACGGGCGGCAACCGCATGTACCATGACGTTCTCGGTGTGAACGGAGACGGCAAAGTAGTGCCGAAGGTCTGCATCAAAGTCCCTACGGGTGGTGGCAAGACTTTTATCGCAACTAACGCCGTGTCCGTAATCATGGATGAACTGCCCGATTCGCTGAATGACGTCGTGGTCTGGCTCGTTCCCCGCATGGAGATTCTGCGCCAGACGCTCAACAAGCTCCGCAATCCGGATGACCCGCTAAGAATCGTGCTTGACCGAGACTTTGGGCATCGCGTTGAGGTTCTGGAAAAGGAGAGCGGTTTAAGGGGTGTCAGCTTCAACAGCACGACGATCGACGACCAGCTGACGGTGTTCGTGCTCTCTTACGACTCCTTCAAGAAGAACAAGGACGGCAGAAGGGCCTATCAGGAGAATTCAGCCCTCATGCAGTTGACATCATATCAGCGTGCGGCTGGCACTGCTGTCAGCGTCGAAGGAGCCGATGACACCGCCCTCATCACTGCTCTTGCCAGCACAAACCCCATCATTATCGTAGACGAGTCGCACCATGCTCGGAGCGACCTTTCCGTGCAGATGCTGAAGAACCTCAATCCGCGCTTTGTGCTGGAGCTGACCGCGACACCGGATGACTCCGCAAACATCATCTCCCGCGTGACTGCGCGCGAGCTTAAGGACGAGCAGATGGTCAAGTTGCCCGTTATCGTGTATCGCCGCAGCAACAAGGTAGATGTAATCCAAGATGCCGTGATGCTGCAAAGGCGCCTCGAGCAAGTGGCTCAAGATGCCGAGGCAAATGATGGCCGATACATACGTCCCATTGTTCTATTCCAAGCTGAACCGCGTGGAAACGAAGGTTCGGAGACATATCAAAGACTGCGAGACAAACTCGTTGGGGCAGGAATTCCCGAGGAGCAAGTGGCAATTCGCACGGGCGACGTTGACGAGCTCGGAAGCACGGACCTGCTTAGTAGGTCATGCCCGATTCGTTACATCATAACCGTGGAGGCCTTGTCCGAAGGCTGGGATTGTCCGTTCGCCTACGTGCTTGCGACAGTAGCCAACAAGAGTTCGAAGATGAGCGTCGAGCAGATAGTCGGCCGTATCCTACGACAGCCCTACGCGAACAGAAGCGAGGTTCGCTGTCTCAACATATCCTACGTGCTCACCTCCGCGCCAGACCTCAACACAACGATTGAACAAGTGATTGCCGGTCTTAACGGCTCTGGCTACTCGAAGGCGGACGTGAGGGCGGCGAAGCAGTACGATCGTCTAGAGCACATGGAACAGCAGACCTTGTTCCAGGGCAGCGACAGCGATGAGGGCATCGATGATGACTTCGAGCTCTTGTTCCCTGATGTTGAGAGTGGAACCCATCAGGATGAGCGTCCGGAATGCGAGGATAATCGCATAGAGGACATCATCGATGAGGCGGAAGCAGCTGAGCGGGACTATACCTCGAATGACGAAGGCGAAGAGGATAAGAGCGGCAACGACACGGGGCTCGGTGATGACATGGACGGATATCGCATTCGTGAGAGCGTTGCAAGTACCGTCGAAGAACTTGTGCTCCCACGTTTCGTCACGCGCGAAGATGCGGGCCTCTTTTCGCTGATAGAATACGAGGGTGGATACTCGACATTTGACTGGCACTTGCTGCTTGAGGACTTCGATTTGTCCGCTTGCGGAACAGATGGCATCGCCTTTGACTACACAGGCTATGACCGTGCAAGGCTAGTGGACTTAGACGATGAGTCTGACGACCTCAAGGTAAGAGGTCTCAACAATGACTTAACCGCTTATATGCGCGACGTTTTTGCGAGGCACTCACCCGAAAGGAAACGCAAAGATGTCGTTGAGGGCATTTACGGACGTCTTCCATCTAAGTTCACGCACACGTATGGCTCGATGAAACTGTACGAGTATATTGCGAGGGTCGTGGGCCAGATGAGTAGCGAACAGGTGGACGCTTACATAGACAACGCGGGCAGTTACACGCAAATTGTTATGAGCGCTGTACGACGTAAGTCGCGTGAGCATTGTCGCGCGCGTTTCGCGGAGAAGCTTGACAGCGAAAGGATTCGTCTCTGCGACACATATCGCTTCCCCATTAGGTTCCACACCGGCAGGCCACTGCGCATGTACGATCGCACGCTTTACGAGGCGGAGGATGCGAACATGAACGGCCTTGAGCGCAGAATGGCTGAGACTCTTGCCAATTGTGCGGGCATTCGTTGGTGGCACAGGATTGTGGAGCGTCGTGATGGGGAGTTCTGCATTAACGGATTCATTAACCACTATCCGGACTTTGTCGCCATGACGAATGGCGGACGAATCTACGTGGTCGAGACCAAAGGGGACGACAAGCACAACCCCGACAGCATCCAAAAGCTGGAGCTCGGGCGGAAATGGGCGGGTCTCGCAGGACAGAAGTACCATTACTTTATGGTATTTGAGAACAATCCGCTAGACATGGAAGGCGCTTACTCGTTTGCCGGCTTCAAGGCAAAAATCCTCAATCAGCTGTAGCAAGGTTTCGTTAGGAGGAGACCCTACGTGGATGCAGGACCAATACGCATAGTGGAACTCATGACTGGCGCTGGCACACGCTTCGTGGTGCCCGTCTTCCAGCGTCCCTACTCTTGGGACGAGGAGAACTGCACCCAGCTTTGGGATGACATCCTCTCGACTGGTCGCAACGAGCAGCAGTCGCACTTCACCGGCTCGGTTGTATGGATTCAGGACGGGACAATGTCTGCCGCAGGTATAACCAGGCGCATGCTCATTGACGGGCAGCAACGGATAACCACCATAACGCTGCTGCTCATTGCCTTGGCACACCTCGCCAAGGCGAATCCCACCAAGCAGTATGCCTTCTCCTACGAGGAGATCATGGATCTGGGATACTTGGTCAACAAATACAAGAAAGGTGCTGACCACTACAAGCTGATGCTCTCGCAGGGCGACCGCGACACTCTATGCTCGCTTGTCGACAACCTCGAGAACAATGACGTCGCAATCATCGATGACTCGCAGAGGCTTTTGGACAACTTAGCGTTCTTTGAGTCTCGCGTCGGGGCAATTGAGGACCCCAACGTAGTCTGGGCTGGCTTGCAGCGCCTTGAGGTCGTCTCCATTTCCCTCACCCAGGGGCAGGACAACCCACAACTCATCTTTGAGTCCATGAACTCGACGGGCAAGGACCTCTCCTCTGCCGATCTTATACGCAACTATGTGCTTATGGGACAGCCTGACCAGGACGGTCTATACCTCACCTATTGGAGGCCCATCGAAGTCGCACTCGGTACCAGTAGCTACGACAAAGTGTTCGACAGCTTCGTGCGCGCATGGCTGACCGTGTGCACGGCACCCGAGCTTCCATCCAAACGAGACGTATACCAGGCCTTCAAGAACCAGTTGCGTGACGAGGGCTATGGTAGGAGAAAGCCTATGACGGCACTCCTTAAGGAACTGCAGCGCTTCGCTCGCTACTATGCAGCCATCACCTCTGGCGACGAGGATGATAAGGGCCTACGCAGGCGCTTCGACCGCATTAGGAAACTCGATGCGACGGTCGTCAACCCACTCCTGCTCTCGCTCTACGATGACTACGAGCACAACGCCTTCTCGTACGACGACTTCCTTGGCATGCTCGACACGATTGAGAGCTTCCTGTTCCGACGAGCTGCATGTGACGTACCGACTCATGGCTTGAACCGGTGGTTCCCTTCGCTTATCGCGCGCCTCAACAAGGTGCAGGATGATGGCGGGAACTATGCTGAGGCGCTCACCGCCTTCCTGCTGAATGAGGCCGGCACGCCGAGGCGCTTTCCCACGGACGCCGAGTTCAAGAACGCACTCAAGACGCGCGATGCCTATGGCTTCCGCCGTTGCTTCTATATGCTCACGCGAATCGAGAACAGCCGCCACCCGAAGAACGAAATCGACTTCGCTAACGGCACCTATACCATTGAGCACATCATGCCTCAGAATGCGCTCGCACACGACGAGTGGAGACAGATGCTGGGCGACGTAAGCGAGGAGGAGTTCGATGGGCTGGTGCATAACATCGGCAACCTCACTCTCACTGCGTACAATTCCGAGCTCTCCGATGGGACCTTCGAGGAGAAGAAGGCTCGTGCGAAGAGTGGCTACGATGATGACTACCTTGCGATTTCGCACGTGTTGAAGGGACTCAGCTCATGGAACGCAGCCACCATCTCCGGCCGTGCGAGCGATCTGGTCGATCAGGCGGTTGACATCTGGCCCCTGCCGACGATTGACGATGCGGTGCGAAAGTCATACCTCCCCGAGAAGAAGTCAGCTGGAACCAAGCGCGTGGTCACCTTCCGCGACGTCTTCAACGCCGGCCTCCTCAAGGAGGGCGACCTGCTCGTGAGCAGCAGCCCGACCTTCCGCGGAACCGCGACCGTGACTGCGGAGGGTGCCATCAGGCTCGAGAACGGTGACAAGTTCACCAGCCCCTCTCTATCGTTCATCAACCTCGTCAAGCGACAAGGTGGTTCAGGCTCGCGGAACGGATGGCACTGTTGGCGTGTTGGCAGTGAGGATGGGCCCCTGATTGACGAGCTACGTAGCAAGCTCCTCGATGGGAAGAAGGACGACGCGGAGGCCGAGCGCGTCAAGTTCCGTGTCGCCTACTGGGATGGGCTCTACGAGAGGTGTAGTGAGGACCAAGCCTTTGTCGATGCGTTCGGCGACCAGACAGGGCGCGCCGAGAACCGCGACTGGTGGGCGTCCTTCGGCATTGGCCTTGGTAACTGCCATGTGGAGGCGCGCGCCGGAAAGCGTGACAGGTACGCGGACGTGGGAATCTACTACCCTCAGGGAAAAGGTTACGAGAAGCTCTTCGAGCAGCGTGCCGAGATTGAGAGTGCCTACGCTGACGCTGGAGCAGTATTCATGTGGTCGGAACTGTACTCGAGCCTTAAGTACCGCGCGCTTTGGCTGCGGAGGACGTTCGACTATGACATGCAGGAATGGGCTGAGGCACAGGACTGGATGAAGGGATTGTTGCTTCGCATGCGAGCAACGGCATTGGCGATACACGCTCGATGAGGTCGATGCGCGAAACGCCGTAGGCGATTCGCATGGGGCACTCCCCTGTCGGCTGCCATCATCGGAGATGGGTGTCCGTGCTTCAACGCACGTCTTGTCGTATCAGCACGCATTGCGGCCTCCGTCTTTGCATGGATTGCAAAGACGGAGGCTTTGCGGCACCATCCAACCGAATGGTATATGCAGCCTTCAAGGCGTCGCATTCGTTGGTCGTCGCCGCGCCGTGGGTTGAAGCTTTTGCTTCAGAGCATTTCACATTCCCCAAGGGGTAAGGTCTGGCGGGTGGTTGTGAACACCACGCCCCACCCCCTGACCTAGTTTCAATTCCCCAAGGGGTAAGGTCTGGCCACATGTGCGAGTTCGCACAGCAGATGGGGTCCCCGTTTCAATTCCCCAAGGGGTAAGGTCTGGCAGAGTTGGACACCCACCCCGTCACCCTGGAGCACATGTTTCAATTCCCCAAAGGGTAAGGTCTGGCCGTTATGCAATCAAACTGGTCGTATTGACTTGGATAACTTTGTTTCAATTCCCCAAGGGGTAAGGTCTGGCTGTTTGTTCTGATTTGCAACGGCGGGGACGGCAATGTTTCAATTCCCCAAGGGGTAAGGTCTGGCCTTCTTGATGAGAAGAGCGTTGAATATGACACCTCCGAGCTGTTTCAATTCCCCAAGGGGTAAGGTCTGGCCAGTTACTGCTGCCACGATCAATAAGGCGGCGAAAAAGGTTTCAATTCCCCAAGGGGTAAGGTCTGGCAGGGCAAGCAGGTTCAGCAGATTACTGC
>JAFWLX010000040.1 GCA_017510875.1 Atopobiaceae bacterium
AACGTGGATTGGGGGACCGTGCCCAAATCCACGTTGGTTAGGTCATGAATGTGTCACAACCAGGGAGGCCCTCATGCAAAAGGGGTTTGACAAGGATAGATACATTGAGATGCAATCCGAGCGCATCCGCGAACGTATTGAGCAGTTTGGCGGTAAGCTCTACCTTGAGTTTGGCGGCAAGCTCTTTGATGACTACCATGCCTCGCGCGTGCTTCCGGGCTTTGAGCCCGACCTAAAGGCGCGCATGCTCTCAAGCCTAGCTGACGAGGCCGAAGTACTTGTGGCACTTAATGCCAACGACATAGAGCAGGACAAACGCAGAAGCGACTTAGGCATTCCCTACGCCGAGGACGCACTGCGCCTGCTGGACATCTTTAGGGGTATGGGCATAGGCATTGGTGGCATTGTGATCACTCGCTTTGCCGGACAGCCCCATGCCGAGGCGTACCAGGCGCGCGTAGAGGCCCTGGGCATTCCCGTGTATCGCCATTACCCCATTGAGGGCTATCCCACCAGCGTCGACCTCATTGTGAGCGACGAGGGCTTTGGCGCAAACGAGTTTGCCCACACCACCAAGCCCTTGGTGGTTGTCACCGCACCAGGTCCTGGCTCGGGCAAGCTGGCTGTGTGCCTCTCGCAGATTTATCACGAGTTTGAGCAGGGCGTTCAGGCGGGATACGCCAAGTTCGAGACCTTCCCCGTATGGAACCTGCCGCTCAAGCATCCAGTAAACGTTGCCTACGAGGCGGCTACCGCCGACCTTGACGACCGCAACATCATCGACCCGTTCCACCTTGAGGCCTACGACAAGGTAACCGTCAACTACAACCGCGATGTGGACACCTTCCCCGTGCTTAAGTCCATGATGGAGCGCATCATGGGAACAAGCCCCTACCAATCTCCCACCGACATGGGCGTGAACATGGTGGGCAACTGCATATGCGACGACGAGGTGTGCAAGACGGCAGCCAAGGCCGAGATTGTGCGGCGCTACTTTACCACCGCCGAGCGTCTGGCGCGCAACGGTGGAAGCGAGACCGAGCTGCAGACCATACGACTGCTCATGAACGATGTGGGCGTTGACAAGGACTTCTCCCCTGCCCGTGCCGCAGCACTGACAAAGGAGGAGGAGACAGGCCTTCCGGCGGCAGCGATGGTGCTGCCCGACGGCAGCCTGGTCACAGGTAAGACGTCTACCATCCTTGGCTGTGCATCGTCACTTTTGCTCAACGCCCTTAAGCGCATGGCGGGCGTCCCCAAAGAGACGTACGTGGTGAGCAACGAGGCGCTCGAGCCCATCTGCAAGCTTAAGCTGGCACATCTGCGCAGCAAGAACCCGCGCCTTCACTCTGACGAGACGCTTATTGCGCTCTCCATCAGCTCGGCAAGCAACCCCAATGCAGCTGCCGTCATTGACGCGGTAGACCAGCTTAAGGGCTGCGACGCATATTTCTCGGTCATCATCTCGCAGACTGACGAGCGCATCTACCGGCAGCTGGGCATCAACGTGTGCTGCGAGCCCAAGTTTGAGAAGCGCACGTACTACCACCGGTAAGGGCATAGAGAGGCCGTACGCTCTTCATTAGCGTGCTGTCGGTCTTGCTTGTATCGGTCGACATGCCACTACCACCGCAGCCCACCAGCATGGCTGCCGTCAACGCGGGCGCAACAAGGCCTTTGATGGAACGTTTCATGCGCCTCTCCTTTGGTCGACGTGCCATGTATGTGGGCAATTCTAGCGTAACCATCAGCGTAGCGTGTATTGGGAACGTGGGCTGGGGACCGTCCCTTAATCCACGTGACTGAAGACACTACGGAGTGGTGCTTCTTTCGCCACGTGGACTAAGGGACGGTCCCCGGCCCACGTTATAAGACGGGACTACAGGCCCTTGGCCAGCAGGTCTCTTACCACCGGATCCTTGGGTTCCAAGCCAGCAGCCTTGAGCTCGGCGATCTTGGCGGCAAACTGCGGGAGGTACTGCTCGTGCGCCACCAGCAGCTCGTCAATGCAGCGCTGGGCCTCGGCACCGCCAGGCGTCTGCGGGTTGAGCGCGACGGCATTGAGCAGAGCGCCGTAGTCACCAGTAACGGCTGCCTCCTCAACCAGAAGCTGCATGTTCCACATAAGCTGCAGGTATCCGCGAGCCGCAGGAGCCATGGGGCCAAAGGCCACGGGCTGTGCACCAGCACCACCCACAAAGCTGGAGACCTGCACCACGGCAGAGGGCGGCAGATCTGGGATGGCGCCGTTGTTGAGCGTTGAGCACACAATGTGCTCGTTGGCATTGTTGTAGATGGCGGCAATGGACTCGGTGGCCACATCTGAGTAGTGCGCACCGCCGCGCTTTGAGAGCTGCTCGGGCATCTCGGCCAGGTTGGGATCCTTGTACAGCTCGAAGAGCTCGTCTTCCACGCCTTTTACCTGCTCGGCACGGGTGCCCTCGCCGTTGAAGTCCTTAAGGCCGTCCTCGAGCATATCGCCCTGCAGGTAGTAGTAGCGATGATAGCCGCAGGGAATCATCTTTAGGTGCTCAAGCTGCTCGCGGGCAAAGGGCACATTGTGGATGTTAGCCGGGATGCCAGAGTCCTTCTCGGGGTCAAGCATGGCGTCAATGATGTCCATGGTGACCTCGCGGCCCGTAGCGGCATCAAACACGCGATGCCAGTGGAAGTGGTCGATACCGGCAAAGCGATACACAAGGTCATCCAGCTCTTTGTCTATAAGCTTGGGCTCGGAAAGCATGGCGCCAATGGGCACGTTGCAAAGACCAATGCAGCGGTCCCACTTGCCATAGCGAATAATGGACTCGGTGACCATTCCGCTGGGGTTGGTGAAGTTGACGAGCCAAGCGTTGGGGCAGAGCTCCTTCATCTCTTCCACGATGTCGAGGATGACGGGGATGGTGCGCAGGGCCTTGAACATGCCACCAGCACCGTTGGTCTCCTGGCCCAGCATGCCATGGGAGAAGGGAATGCGCTCGTCTTTGATGCGCGCCTCAAGCAGGCCCACGCGGAACTGCGTAGTCACAAAGTCGGCATCCTTCAGGGCCTCACGACGGTCAAGCGTAAGATGAACCTTTACATCGTGGCCACTCTTGTCCCACATGCGCTGCGCAAGGGCGCCCACAATCTGAAGCTTCTCGCGCCCGCGCTCAACGTCAACCAGCCAGATCTCTTTGATAGGCAGGCGGTCATAGCGCTTGATGAAGCCGTTCATCAGCTCGGGGGTGTAGCTGCTGCCGCCACCGATGGTACAGATCTTGAGTCCGTCTTTCATGTTCCCTCCTCGTTTATCTGCGCTTTTGCCTTGCGCTTAGTATACGAAAGAAAGGGAACCTCCTGGCCCCTGACAACCGAACGGCATTGGCAGCGTCTGTTCTGGTCCGGTCGTTACATCTCGCACCCGTCCAGGGCGTAACTCCGCAGACCTCGCATTAAGTGCGTAACTTTTGGGTGGAGATCTGGACAGTCGAAAGCACCCATAACTCATATAGCTGGGAAAACGTTATAAATATCAAATATCGCACCAACAAAAGTTACGCACTTACCGCTGGCACTGGCCTGAGGTTCAGAATTCACTCCACAGCTGATTCACTCTACGCCATGTGCCAAGGGTGACAGATACAAGAGGGCTGCGTATCACCTACAATTGTCCTAACACTGGGCGGAAGGACTGACATGAACAAGCAAACGAGCACCCTTACCGTAGCGGGCCTCGCCACATGTGTGGTACTCTGCTCGCTCATCTCTCTTATCATGCTCTCGCTTCCAAAACCAAAGGCTCAAGAGGCGCAGCCCCAGACAGCCTCAGCTGCTCCCTCCGCACAGCCATCCGAAGCCAGTGAGGCAGACGCCGAGCCTGCGGAGAACACCGAAGAAGAGACCGTAGACGAGCGCACGGAGTTTGTAAACGAATGGGCGCCACGCATCGATGCCTTCAATGCAGGCTATCCCCTGGATGGCTATGGACAGACCTTTGCCGAGGCGGCCTACGACAATGGCGTGGATCCACGCCTCTCCCCCGCCATCGCCCGCGTGGAAAGCGGATCGGGCAACCACTGCACGTACGATCACAATGCCTGGGGCTGGGGCTCTTACAGCTGGCCCGACTGGGAAAGCGCCATCAACGGTCACATCCAAGGCATGGCCTCGGGCTACGGCTATACCCTAAGCGAGGCCATGGCACAAAGCTATGCGCCCGAAGAGTCGGACGAGTGGTACGGAAAGGTTGAATCCTGCCTCGAGCAGATCTAGGTGAAACAAGGGCATGATGACAGCTGCACTGTCACAATGCCATCAATTTGCAAGCAAGCTGAAAAAAGGGTCCCTATGAGATACGCGTACAGAAATGGCATCATTCTGGACGGCACCAAGAACATGCAGCCCCTTGCGGGAGCGATGGTCTTTGTGGAGGATGGTCAGATTACCGACATCGTCTCTGAAGGTACACCAACGGGAGGTCGCGAAGTCATCGACCTCGACGGTATGTACCTACTCCCAGGCCTCATCAACCTACACGTTCACTTGGCTCTTAGCGGCAAGCCGCCCAAAACCGACGAGAAGCCCGTTGACTACAAGAAGTTATACGAGATGCTCACGGGTAGCATGGCTGTAAGAGCTGCCGCCAAGCAGGTGGTTGGCGACTATGCAAGGACAAACCTGATGAGCGGCGTCACCACAATCCGTACCGTTGGTGGCGTGCTCAACTTTGACGCGGAGATACGCGACGAGATTGAGGACGGCAACAGGATAGGCCCGCGCATCATAGCGGCAAACACGGCGATATCGGTGCTGGGAGGTCATTTTGCAGGATCGATCGCAACCGAGGCCGCATCGCCCGAGGAGGCCATCGAGCATGTGAGGATGGTCGCAGAAACCAAGGCCGACCTGGTAAAGCTCATGATTACCGGCGGCGTGATGGACTCGTCCAAGGAGGGTGAGCCGGGCGTTTTGCGCATGTCACCAGAGGTCGTTAAAGCGGCATGCGACGAGGCGCACAGACTTGGCTTCAAGGTGGCAGCGCATGTGGAGAGCCCGGAAGGCGTCAAGGTAGCACTTGAGAACGGCGTCGACACCATCGAGCACGGCGCAAAGCTCGACGAACACACGCTGGCCCTGTTTAAGGAGAGGGGCGCGGTGTTTGTGTCGACCCTCTCGCCCTTCGTTCCCTATGCCGAGTTTGAGCTCTCTGAAAGCCACATTATTCCCGCAACCAAGGCAAATGCCAGCATTGTGATGGATGGAGCCATTGCAGGCGCAAAGGAATGCTTGGAAAACGGCATTCCGGTAGGAATTGGCAACGACGTGGGATGCCCCTTTGTCACCCACTACAACTTCTGGCGCGAGCTGTGCTACTTCCACAAGTACCTTGGTGTGTCGAGAAGCGACACCCTGCACATGGCCACCCTTGGCAACGCCACCATCTTGGGGATAGGCGCAAGAACCGGCAGCATCGAGCCGGGAAAGTGCGCCGACATGATTGCGGTCAAGGGCAACCCGCTCAGCGATTTATCCGCCTTGCGAGATGTATCCATGGTTGTTGCTCGCGGAAGGCTCATCCGCAAGCCAAGAGTCAGGAAGATGAAGAAGATCGACCAAGCGCTTGACCGCTATATGTGATATCAAGCAGCCGTGACGGAAGGGGCCAAGATGTCACGGTGGTTTTCCAGGTCTTCCCCATGGGGCACAGCCACAAACTCGTCGCCACCAATGCGGTACGGTGAAAAGCGACGCTACGTTGCAGGATGCGGCTGTTTCGGCTGCTGGTAAAAGGCCTCAAAGTCATCCTCGGGCATGGGACGGGCAAAGTAGTAGCCCTGGAACAGCCTGCAGCCCATGTTGACCAGCATGTCGCGCTGCTCGGCTGTCTCGACACCCTCGGTAATTGACGATATGCCCAGTTGCATGGACAGGTCGATGATCGTCTGCAAGATGGTCTGTGCACGATGGTAGTCCTTGGTCTTGTACAGAATCATCATGTCAATCTTAAGCACGTCAACAGGCAGGTCCTTGAGCATGTTGAGCGACGAGTACCCGCTGCCAAAGTCGTCCATCTCGATGATGAAGCCGTACGAGCGCAGGTGATCAATGATGCTCAGCCGCTTCTCGATGTCGCTCATCATCACGGTCTCGGTGATCTCTAGCCGCAGGCTCTTGGGGTCAATCCCGTAACGCTCCACCAGCGAGGTGATGGTTGACTCCACATCAATGAAGTAGAAGTCCTTGGGCGAGATGTTGACCGACAAGAACTGCGTGATGCCCTCGTCCTGCCACTTGCGCAGGATGCGGCAGGCGCATTCCCACATGTACATGTCCATGCGCGCAATGCAGCCATTCTCCTCAAAGACCGGCACAAAGCGCGCGGGCGAGAGAAAGCCCTCCTCGGGGTGCATCCAGCGCACAAGAACCTCGGCGCCTTCCACCTCGCCCGTAGAGCTTACCAGCGGTTGCAGGTACGGTTGAATCTGCCCCTCGGCTATGGCCTGGTCAAGCTGCGAGGATATCTTTTGGCTCCACACCACGTTCTCGCGCATGCTGTCGTCGTAGGTGGCAAAGTGGTTGTGGTAGTCGTTCTTGATGGAGGCAATAGCCATAAAGGCACGGTCAAACATCACCGATACGGGCAGCTGTCGGTTAGTAACCTCGTAGATGCCCAGATGTGGCGAAATGGGATAGTTCACACCTTCGTCAACCTGAAGGTTGGACAGGCGAAACTCAATAGGCACCGGGTTAAACTCGTCGGCAGGCAGCACAAAGCCAAAGCGGTCGCCCGAGATGCGCCCATAGACCTCGTGCGGTGTGGCCAACTCTCTGAGGATGTCGGCAATCTTCACCAGTACCTTGTCACCGGACTCCTTGCTAAAGATGTCATTGACAAGCTTGAACTCCTTGATGTCAAGCGCAATCACCAAAAAGAAGGTATCGGGGTTCTCGTCTATCAACGTACGCGCACGGTCGTAGAGACAATCACGGTTGTAAAGCCCGGTAAGCCGGTCGTGCGAGGCAAGATAGACCTCTTTCTGCAGCCTTTGCTCGTCCTCGGTACGGTCGTATATGGTCAGAAACGACCCGGATTTAAAGCCACGCTCGTCAAAGAGCTGGTGAAAGCTCACGTTCCAGTAGCGCTGCTCGCCGTTCTGGCGTATTGAGCAGTGCTGCGACCAATCGCTGTCAAACGAAATCTTCCTATTGATGGCCGCCTCGACCAGCATGGGAGCGCAGTCAAGATCTTCGTTATCCTCAAGGTCAAAGAGACTGAAGGCCACACTGTTGGCATAGATGCACGTGTTGTTGAGGTCAAAGAAGAGCACCGCCTCGCCCATGTCAGAAACCACGCGCGCCAGCATGCGGTCGCGCAGCCGATAGGGGCGGTAGTACAGCGCAAAGTAGTTGACCAACAGGCCAAAGAAGCCAAAGCCCAGCATGGAGCGGTCGATGGGCGTACCCGAGAAGATGTAGAACGTCTCCCACAGGGTTGTCACCACCATACATGCCAGAATGACTGCATAGCGCTCCACGTAGATGCGGGGAACCGTAAACGTGCGATAGGCAAAGATCCCCATCGAGACAAACAGAATGCCGTAGGCAACCAAGCGGTGGATGCGTTGGCCCAACAGGGGTACCAGCATGTGATAGGGCATTCCCTCAACCATGATCATCGAGGTGGTGAAGGCATGGCCAAACACGGGGTTAAGCAGCAGCTGCGCAATGTCAAGGGCCACCAGCACCGCGGCTATGCGTATGCCCGCCCGCCGTGCTTTGGCAATGGCGCAGTAGTTATAGGTAAACTGGAGCAGCACAAAAACCGTGATGTCAAGGCCAATGTAGTAGGTATAGCAACCCAGACGCGCAAGCCCCCAATTGGGCGATGCAATGATGATGAGGTTGCCCAGCATGGGAGGAATGAGGGCAATCAGCAGCCTGCACACATCCTTTGCAATGGGGCGTTTTGAGCGGGTGGCAATAATCGCACACGCAATGAGGGCAATCACCAATAGACCCAGCACTATGACAATAAGCTGCCGCATCTTACCCCACCGTGTTATACAAATCCCAAAAGATATACACCAGCAATAACTCGTAAACTGTAACACGAGCTAAATTACTTATGAGACACCAACGGATAGATGGAGGTAGCAGCTTTGTCAGCGGCAACGGCCCACACGGAGGGGCGGCTGTAGAGGGCTCCGGGGTCGCTGGCCCGGTTGGCGCGTGAAGGCGCGTCGACCACGCACGGCAAACCTTTGCAGCCATATTGGGTGCCTTCGCAGGGTTGTGTTTATCGTAAGCACCCACGCCGTGGTATAACAAATTGATGAGAACCACGCACCAATTGCCAAAACGTAAACGCGGGGAGCGGCCTATGCCCACAAAGAGTGAGAAAAGCAGCAATCGCTTAAACGATTGGCTGCTTTCCGTCATGCACCGCGTTTCACCTCGTATGTCGGTCATCAACATCTGCGCAAGCATTGTTGCAGTCATCCTAGCCATCTCGGCCATTCTCATCATGCGTCGCGTGCTTGCCGCACAAGCCGAAGCCGACCACATCAACGAGGTGTACCAAAACTGCCAGACGGCTGTTAACCAGCTGCAGGAGACCTCCGACTTTTTGACCTCGGAGGCACGGCAGTACGTGGCCAGCGGCAATCGCGTAAACCTGGACAACTACATTGCCGAAGTAGAAACCTATGATCACAGGGGCAGCGCCCTTAATACGCTGCGCGAGCAGGCCTCAAACGACGAGGCCGTCGCCGCACTTGAGGAGGCACGGAATCGCTCGGACCAGCTAGCCCAAACCGAGCTGTATGCCCTACGCCTTAAGGCCGAGGCAGAGCACCTTGACAGCATGCCCCAAGCCATTGCAAACGTTGTCCTCGACCAGCAGGACACCCATCTGAGCGACGAGCAGAAGTCCGCACGTGCAAGCGATATGCTCAACGGAGACGCATACACCCAGCAGAAGTATGGCATCTACGACCAGGTGAATAGCTGCACCGAGCTGCTGGTAGGGGCGCTGCGAAACCGTCTGAACGAGAGCAACGAGCACCTGAACAAGCTCTTTGGGGCCATGGATGCCAGCGTGACCGCCTTGCTCCTCACCGTGCTGTTTGTGATTGGCGCCACACGTTTTTTGCTGCTGTGGCCCATGTCAATCTACGAGCAGAACATCCGCAACAACGAGGCGCTTGAGCCTGGCGGAGCGCGCGAGCTGCGCTATCTTACCGCCGCCTACAACGATATGTACGAGCTTAACCATAGCCGCGCCGAGACGCTCGACCACGAGGCGCATCACGACGCACTGACCGGTCTGCTTAACCGCGGTGCATTTGACGAGCTGCTTACCCTGCACAAGCACAACTGCGCACTGCTTCTGGTAGATGTAGACCTTTTCAAGCAGTTCAACGACGAATATGGCCATGATATGGGCGACGCCATCCTTGTTGAGGTGGCAGCCACACTCTATGGGTCGTTTAGGTCTACCGACCATATCTGCCGTATTGGCGGTGACGAGTTTGCGGTCATCATGACCAACGTGGGACCCAATCTTAAAAGCGTCATTGCGCACAAGCTCAAGAAGATGGCAGCGTTTTTACGGGACACCTCAAACGGGCTTCCCGCGGCAACCATCTCGGTGGGTGTAGCATTTGGCAAGCCCGGCTACAAGGACGACGAGCTGTTTCAGCTGGCCGACGGCGCCCTGTACCAGACCAAGGAGCGCGGCCGCGACGGCTTTACCTTTGCCGACGACGAGAGCTAAGGGCAGGGGCCTGTAGCAGAAGGGGCTCCGGGGGCGCATACCCCACGGGATGGGCGGGCGGCGACCCTCGAGGCTCCGCTTCGGCTAAGCGCTCCGCCCTTACGGCGCGGCAGCTGCGGAACTCGGCTGCTGGCGCAGCCTCAGACAGTCCTCGCTCCCGCCGCGCCGACGGGCGGAGCAGCCTCAGAAGGAGCCCGAGGGTCGCCGCCCGCCCCATCCCGTGGGGTATGCGCCCCCGGAGCCCCTTCTGCTACAGGCCCTCACTCTGACCAGTAGTCCACCGGCTGATACTTCTTCACCAGCTCGAGGCGCAGGGCCTCTATGGTCGAGCAGTTGGCAATCACGGTCACCGGGCCGCCCATTGTGGCAAGCTCGTTCACCAGTGTGGCATAGTTGGTCTGCACGCGCAGGTTCTGCTCCAAGACGCCGGCGCGCAACAGACGATCACGCATGTCCTCGTATTTTGGGCCACCCACAACAACCTGCGTGTTTGGACCACAGATCTTCTCCCAGCGCACGTCTTGGATCCACTCGGTTGAGATGCCATCCATGATCTCGGCACCAAGCAGGCACACCAGACGCTCGGGAAGCTCGCCCTCGCTCACCAGCATGTTGATGAGCTGGTTGCAACCCGCCGTGTTCTTCATCAGCAGCAGGCGTACGGGAACCCCGTCCACGTCAAAGATCTCGAAGCGATGCGCAGCATGCGTAAAGCGCGCAAGAGCCTGAAAGACGTCATCTTCTGCCATGCCACAGGTAAGCAGTCCAGCCACCGCCGCAACGGCGTTGTACACGTCATAGCCCGCACGTACGTTGGCATCTACCACGTGCTCCTTGCCGTCTATACGCAGTGTGAGCGTGCAGCTCTTCTCCTGCGGGTTCTCTATCTTGGTGCAGGCAATGCTGGGCTCGTGATGGATGCGTCCGCAGCTGGGGCAGCGATAGTTGCCCAGATGCGCAAAGGTACGATGCGTAAACTCAAGCGGCGCCCCACAGTCTATGCACTCCACCTGGCTGTCATAGTCGGCAACGCCCTCCTCGTACACAGGGCACTCCACGCCAAACCAGACCACCTTGTTGCTCACGGCATCGGCAATAGAGGCGGTTACCTGGCAATCTGCGTTAAGCACAAGCACCGTTTCGGGCGAGCCTTGGGCTGCCTTGATGATATAGTCGCGAGCCGTGGTCCAGCTGCTGTAGCGGTCCACCTGGTCTCTATAGAGGTTGGTCACCACCATAACCTGTGGGTGCATGGCAGGAAGGATGGTCTTGGACGAGCCCTCGTCACACTCTATGACCGCCCAATCGCTCGCACGCTTGCCACCCACCGTGGCATCAAGGCAAAGCGTGGTGGCAATGCCCTGCTCAAGGTTAGTAGAGGACGGATCGTAGGCTGCGGTGCCGTAGGTGTTGATTACGGCCTGCTGCACGATATGAGTGGTGGTTGTCTTTCCGTTGGTCCCTGTGATGACTATGGTCTTGTGGCCGCGCGAGAGCTCCTCGATTACGTTGGGGTCAATGACCAACGCCACCATGCCCGGCATGGCACGGGCAGTACGCCCCATAAGACGCATGATCTTGTGCGTTGCCTTGCAGGCGGCAATTGCAAGACTCTCTCGTATGGACATAGAACAACCTCCTTGCGTATGCAAAAGTGCAGAGCACAGTATACGGCAGTTGCAGGCGCGATTGGACACAACCTGAAAACGCACTCAGGATGACGAAGGGGATGTGAGCACGCCAAAAGCTTCAGGTATCCCTCAGGTTGGTTTCATACCCTCGTATAGACAACCGACACGACCAACCTGCAGACAAACGCTACAAGGAGGCGTTTCATGAAGTACACGAGCAACATAACCGTCAACAACCCTCTTATGAGGATGGGCGTGGCCAGCCTTCTGGCGGCAAGCCTCAGCCTGTCGCTAGGAGCCTGTGGACAAAAGGCGTCCGCCGAGGCCAACCTGACCGAGATAGTCGGCCAGGAGGCAAGCGCAGAGACCGACGGCAGCGCCTTGGTCTCTACCGCCAACATGACAACCGACGGTGCCCTTGACACCACCGACCTCTTTACCGAGCGCGACCTTACGCAGACCGTTGACCTAGCCGGTGCCACTGCCTACACGGTAAGCACTGACCAAAGCATCCAGATAACCGAGGAAGGCACCTACGTCATATCGGGCGAGGCCACAAACGCCACCATCTACGTTGACGCGCAGGACAGCGACAAGGTGCAGATCGTACTTGCCGGGGCAAACATCACTAACGAAAACTTCCCCGTCATATATGTGCGCAGCGCCGACAAGGTCTTTGTGACCACGCTTGAAGGCAGCACCAACACGCTCCAGGTAACGGGCACCTTTGAGGCTGACGGCGACACCAACACCGATGCCGTCATCTTCTCCAAAGACGACCTGACCCTGAACGGCCTAGGCACCCTGGTGATAAACTCCACCGCCAACGGCATCACCTGCAAGGATGACCTTAAGGTGACGGGCGGCACCTACAACGTGACGGCCGCAGCCGACGCCTTTGAGGCCAATGACTCCATCCGCATCTCTGATGGCAACTTTACCGTCACCGCATCCAAGGACGGCTTCCACGCCGAGAACAGCGATGACAACACTCTGGGCTACATCTACCTATGCGGCGGAACCTACACCATAAACGCCACAGACGACGGCATTCAGGCAACAACCGTGCTGCAGATAGACGATGGAACCTATGCGATCAGTGCCGGTGAGGGGCTTGAGGCCACCTACGTGCAGGTCAACAACGGCAACGTGCAGATAGAGGCCTCTGACGACGGCATCAATGCCAGCAGCAAGTCTACGTTCATTGCCACCCCCACCAT
Source organism: Atopobiaceae bacterium (assembly GCA_017510875.1). Taxonomy (GTDB): domain Bacteria; phylum Actinomycetota; class Coriobacteriia; order Coriobacteriales; family Atopobiaceae; genus UBA1367. The sequence continues at coordinate 12,609 of JAFWLX010000040.1, forward strand.
CGATATTCGTGGCGGCGAGCTGACCATCAACATGGGTTCGGGAGACACCGATGCCCTTGATACCAACGGCGACCTGCTGATCAGCGGCGGCACCGTAAACATCAACGCACAGTTTGCCTTTGACTTTGACGGCAACGGAAGCCTGACCGGCGGCACCGTCTACGTAAATAGCGAGCAGGTGAGCGAGATTGAAAACTCGATGATGATGGGTGGCGGCCCTGGCGGCATGGGAGGCCATGGTTTTCCTGGTGACATGGGCGGTCAGGGAGGCCCTGGCAACATGAGCAACCAGGACTGGTCTAGCTCTTCTGTCGACGCGGAGACCTACATCAGCTAACTTGGGACGCACCTAAGGGCTGTAACAGAAGGGTCCCGGAGGACGCCGCCCCACGGACCGGCCGGGCGGCAACCTTCGGGGCTCCGCTTCGGCTAAGCGCTCCGCCCTTACGGCGCGGCAGCTGCGGAACTCGTGCCTACTCTCGGGGCTCCGCCCCGAG
>JAFWLX010000041.1 GCA_017510875.1 Atopobiaceae bacterium
AGCCTGATAAAGGCCGTAGAGGATGTTCATGAGCGTGGTCTTGCCTGCACCGTTCTCACCAAGAATCGCGTGGACCGTCTGTTTTTTGACATCAAGGTCAACGTGATCGAGGGCTGTGAACGGTCCAAAGGTCTTTAAGATGCCGTGCATTTGCACCGCATACTCCGGACTTGCTTCCACGTGCCACCTCCTCAAATCGATTCCCCATAAAATAATAGAGGACCATGCGCCCTGATGGCGTGACGATTGCAGGTTTTAACACGTAGTTGTAATCCGCGGTGCTTTGGTTTGTTGCCGTACGTAGAGTTAGGGACGCACCCTTATTCCGCGCACGCAATCCTTGCGTTCGAAAGACGCTGGATAAGCACCTTGTAAAAAAGGCGCACCCGAAGGTGCGCCTTATAAGTGTCTATGTGCGAAGGGGCTTAGAGGCTAGCCACGTATGCGTCGAAGTCGGCCTTGTTGGCGGGAACTACGATATCGCCAGCCTTGATCTTCTCGATGACCTCGAGAGCGCTCTGGTAGACGTCGTCGGGAAGCTTGTCGTGCGTCTCGGCAATGCCCACGGCATCGTCGGCAGCGCCCATGACGATGTTCTCTTCGCCCTGGATGGAGCCATCCATCAGGCCATTGGAGACCTTATAGACAGCCTGGTCAACACGCTTGAGGGCGGAGGAGATGATGGTGGTGTAGTCGGGGAACACAACAGCCTGGTCCTGGTCGACGCCGATGCACTTGACGCCCGCGTCATTGCAGGCCTCGAGCATACCAATGCCCGCACCGCCGGCGGCGTGGAACAGCACGTCGCAGCCGTCCTTGATCATCTTCTGGGCAATGGACTTGCCCTTGGCAGCGTCGGTGAACGACTCGGCATATTGGCCCTGGTAGGTGACCTTGGTGCCCTGCTCCTTGTTGGCATACTCAACGCCAGCGTAGTAGCCATACTCAAAGGCCTGGATGGTCTCGCCGGTAACGCCACCCACAAAGCCAACCTTGCCAGCCTCGCTCATGCGTGCGGCAATGTAGCCCTCGGCAAACGAGCTCTCCTGCGAGCGGAACGCCACAGCCACGAGGTTCTCGGCACCGGTCTCGTTGGTGCCCTCGATGCTGCCAAACAGCACGTCAGGATTGGACTCGGCGGCGGAGTTCACGGCCTCGGACATGGCAAAGCCAATGCCCCACACGATGGCGCAGCCATCGTCAACGGCCTTGTCGAGGTTGGTAACGTAGTCGGAGTCCTGTTTGGACTCGATGTAGGAGACTTCCCAGCCATTGTCAGCCTTGAGCTGCTGCATGCCCTTCCAGGCAAGCTGGTTGAACGACTGGTCGTTGATGCCGCCGGTATCGGTGACCATCTCGACCTTGACGCTCGCATCGCCGGACGAAGCGCCAGAACCGGAATCGCCACCGCTTCCACCGCAGCCCGCAAGGGCGGCCAGAGCGCCAACACCCATGGTGGCGGCAAAGGAGCGACGGGTCATCTTGCCATCGAACATATGCATCTCCCTCTCGCAGCATGCCTGCGGCCCTATGCCACAGGACTCGTTTGCAACGGGGTCTCCCCCGATCAGTGCCTTTTAACACAGACACTCATACTATAACGCCAATGCCTCTTTTCTTGCCACCGCAAGCGCTATTTCCATCATCTGAGTGAACGAGTTTTGCCGCTGGATTGCATCGAGGCTCTCCCCTGTCATCACGTGGTCGGAGATGGTCATGATGCCAAGCGCCTTTTTGCCCAGATCCATGGCATTGAGATAGAGCGCGGCGGTCTCCATCTCGGTTGCCAGCACCCCCATGCGCGCCAAGGCCTTGTACTCTGCGACGTCACGGTAGAAGGCATCGGTGGTCACGATGTTTCCCACATGGTACGGCACACCCAATCGATCAGCCTCTTTTGCTGCCGACCGCATAAGGCCAAAGTCACCGATGGGGGCAATGCTTATCGGCAGGTTGTAGTGCGCCGCAAAGTTGGAGTCGGTGCAGGTGGACTGCGCTATGATCACATCTCGTACGTTGACGTTAGATGCAATCCCGCCGGCGGTTCCAATGCGGATGATGGTCTGCACATTATAGTACTTATACAGCTCGTACGAATATATGCCCATCGAAGGCACGCCCATACCACTGGCCATCACGGTAAGGCGCGCACCTTCATAGGTACCCGTAAAGGCAAGAATGCCGCGCACCTCGTTGACCAGGCCTGCATTCTCAAGATAGGTGTCCGACAGCACCTTGGCGCGCAGCGGGTCCCCCGGCATCAGAACGACGGGAGCGATCTGCTCAAGCTCGGCGGCTATATGAGGGGTTGGCATGGTAGGTCTCCTTTACTCGAAGGTTATACAAGAATCTTTGATAGGCGGCTTTTTCCCACATCAAGCGGTGTTGCACCCAAATAGTCAAGCGTCGTTGCCGCAATGTCGGCAAAGGTGGGAAGCGTGCCCATGTTGGTACCACCAGACACGGGCGGACCCGCCACAACCCAGGGAACGTATTCGCGGCTGTGGTCGGTTGAAGGCGTAACAGGGTCACAGCCGTGGTCGGCACTGATCATAAGCAGGTCGTCTGGACGTAGTTTGGCCAACAGCTCGGGAAGCTTACTGTCAAAGTAGCTGATGGCTTGCGCGTACCCCTTCACATCGTTTCGGTGCCCATAGATCATGTCGGTATCTACCAGGTTGGTGTAACAAAGGCCATTGAAGTCTCGGTCCATCCATGCAAGGGTCTTTTCGATACCGTCGGCGTTGTTTTTGGTAAGAATATGGTCGGTGGTGCCTCTGCCTGCAAAAAGGTCGTAGATCTTGCCTACGGCCAGCACATCAAAGCCCTCGTCCTTTAGGCGGTCGAGCATGGTCACACCCGTCGGCTCAAGCGAGAAGTCATGACGACGACGCGTGCGCTTGTAAGGCCACTCGCCCTTGAAGGGACGGGCAATCACGCGACCCACACCATGTTTGCCCACCAGCTGTTTGCGGGCAATGCGGCAGTATTCGTAGAGCTGCTCGGGTGGCACCACATCCTCGTGCGCAGCAACCTGAAACACACTGTCGGCCGAGGTATACACAATGAGCGCACCCGTCTCTACCTGCTCGCGCCCGTAGTCGGCAATGACCTTGGTTCCTGAGTAGGGCATGTTGCAGATGACCCTGCATCCGCAAGCCTTCTCAAAGGCCGCAATGACCTTACGCGGAAATCCCTCGGGGTAGGTCGGGAACGGACGCGCAGATATTACGCCGGCCATCTCCCAATGCCCCACCGTACTGTCCTTGCCTTTGCTTTTCTCCCTCATGCGCGCAAAGGCACCCTGGGGGTTGTCTATAGGCGCCAACGTGTGCGAATAGCGCGACTCCAACGCGCCATCTATGTTGAGAAGGCCCAAGCTGGTGAGGTTGGGTATGTTGAAATCAGGGCTTGTGGCACATGCGCAGAGCGTATTTGAACCTTCGTCGCCCCATGCCGCGGCATCGGGCATCTCGCCTATGCCAAAGCTGTCAAGAACAATGATAAACACGCGTCTGGCCATAGCGTCCTCGCTCTCCGTTGATGCGTCCAACACAGATAATAGCGCGATGCCAGCTCGTGCATGTTGTAGATACCCGATTCAGCCTATATAACCGTTACAGCCCGCACCCGTTTAGGGGGTCACCCTTCACGTTCCTGCCAGTGAGAGAAGCTAACTTGCCCGATTGTCCCCACGGCCTTAAACTTTGTATATGTATGTTTCTAGCAAAGGGGGACCGCATGAAGAGACGGATGTGCCTGCTCTTTGCCCTTACGGCTGCACTTTGCCTCTTGCTTGTCGGATGCGGCAAGAACGAGCATCCGGAGAGCTTTGCTGGCGTATGGGAGCTCGACGGTATGATCCAAGACGGCGAGGAAGCCTCAAACAAGGACATCGAGTCTATCAAGACGCTTGGCATGAGTGTCTTTATCGTCTTGGACAACGACGGCTCGGCTTCTATGAAC
>JAFWLX010000042.1 GCA_017510875.1 Atopobiaceae bacterium
ATCGACTGCGAGTGGTGGCACTTTACGCTTGCGGACGAGCCGTATCCCGATACGTACTTTGACTTCCCGGTGTCGTCGCGCTATCTCAAGCGATAGGCTTGGGGCATACGTAGCCTCGTTCTCTGTTGGTGGCATAAGTCTATGCCCTGTGGCTGGCGCCATGGTTTTTGGCTCTTAAGTTGTTAGATGTCCAGATGGTCTGCAGGGCACATCTTGTTGAGGGGATATCGCATGCTGGTCAAGAAGTCACTAGGCAAGAATGCGGCAGCTGCGAAGGCGGGCTTTGTCTGGGGGCTGCTCCTTGCAACCGTTTGTTATGCGGGCTTGCCGCTTACAGCCCTGGCGTTTGATGAAGACTTGTCTTTTGACCAAGACCAGCCTGCTATTGAACAAGTGGTTCTGCAGACAGAGGAAGAGGCTGTGCTTCCCCAAGAGGTTGAGGGTGAGCCTGCGGAAGGTGCGCCCTTGCACGGAGATGCTGTATCCGACTGCGCTGATGGCGTGCCCGAACCCGCTGAAAATGTCTCCGGTACGCAAGTTGAAGAGCTGGCCGAAGGCCCGTCCACCCAGACAGATGGGTTTGCCTACCAACATGACCCACGCAAGAACCCCTCGGCCATGGCGGACATCATTGAGGACAAAAGTGCCGTGTACGGCTTCTCGCCAAGCCCTACGGGGAGCCTCAAGCAGTATGTGAGCTTCGATTGGAGCGACCCTGCCGTCGTAGAGGCTGGTCGGCAGCAGAGAATCGCCTATCACAACAGCTTTGCCGAGCTCTATGATCTGCTCGACGAGATGAAGGCCAACAATGCCTCACCCGAGCAAACCGCCCGTGCCGTAAGCACAAGGCGTAACGAGTTGAGGATGGCTTCTGTGGCAGATGACCCCGAGGAGCTTGCCAAGCTTAAGCAACGCAATCTTGAGCAGTACGGCAACGAGAACGGGGGGACTCCCGAGTTCTTCTACGAAAAGTATGGATCGTGGGAGAAGGTCATTGAGAAGTCGTTTAGCGTGAACTCGGGCATGGATGCCTGCACGGGACTCTACGACGACTATTTCGATGTGTACGTTGCTGCTGGTCAGGTGCCCCCCGACCCTGATTCCGAGCCTGAGCCAGAGCCCGTGGAGGGCGGGGGAGACACTACCGTGATAGTCGACGATGCGACTACGCCCACTGTCGCGATGGCTACTCCCTCATCACCAACAGTTGAGCGGGCAAACACCACACGCGTCTCGAGTACCGTCCTGCCCGCAACGGGCGACCAACCGTCAGTGCTGTCCGCAGTTGCAATGTGGTTTGGTATTGTGCTTCTGCTGACTGGAGTAAACGTATCCAAGCATTCCATGGGGCTGTAACAGAAGGGCATCCCCCGAGTGCCCTTCTCTTACAGCCGCGTCCCCCTGACGCACGTGGAATGGGGCCGTCCGCTGGGGACGACCCCGTTCCAAGAGGGGGGATTATTGATTGTTACACGTAGAACAGCATCTGGTTATAGCTGGGCACGGGCCAGTAGTCCTCGCCGCATAGGCGCTCCATGGCGTCTACCTGAGCACGCAGGGCTTCCATCGCAGGGATGACCTTGTCGCGGCACAGGGCGCAGCGCTCGGCGGGCATCTCCTTCTCGGAGGTCTTGGCAGCAACATCCTCAAGGGCGCTCGTCAGCTCATAGATGGCATCGATGCCTGCGGTGAGCTTTTGGACGATATCCTTCTCGGCGCGACTTACGATACCTAGCTCGGCCTTGGTGGCAACGCTGGTGGCAAGGTCTCCCGAGTAGCTCATCAGTGCCGGCAGGTACATGTGACGCACCATGTAGGTCATGGTGTTTGCCTCGATGTTGATGAGCTTGGCGTACTGCTCGGCCTTGGCCACATAGAGTCGTTGAGTATCTCTTCCCAGCTTGCATAGTAGTGTCCCGTCTGGTCATAGCGGGCCCAATAGACGTTGTAGAAGAACTGGGCATCGTCATAGGCGGACTGCTTAAGAGCTTGTCCGTAAGAGATGCCGTTATAGCTGTCCTGCGGCCAGGCCTTAAGGTCGTTCATGTTGGTAGAGCTGTCCGCAAGTAGCTGCTGGTTAAGCTCTTGTATCTCGGTGGGGCTTGCAAGCACTCTGTTGGGCTCAACAAGCTTTTACGTCCAGAAGGAAGGCTCGCTCATTTCTGCGGTGACATTGGGCAGGTAGGGGACCTCTGCACGGGCCCAGGCAGGACAAGCAAGCATGAGGGCGGCAAGTGCGAGGGTACAAATGCAGGCGAGCCGTTTGAGGCGTGCGCAGGGGAGGCCAAGAGACATAGGCTGCTCCTTTGGGTGTTTGTGGGCACAGTTGAGGTCTGCTGTGGCAGAAATGCTGACAACCTAGTATAACCGCGCATGGAAGCGCTGTTTATCAAATCCTATCAGGTGGCAAAGGGAATGACTGCCATATGCAATGAGCTGGACATATGCCGGTGCTATCGTCGTTACCGGTCACCGCTCTGGCCTGCCCGTGACCGGTAACCTATCTTCAGCATGACGGTGCATGCAAGAGATGACCTGTGCTTTGGAGCGGTGAAGGATGGAGGTGCGTATGGGAGTTCGAGGCGCTGTGGCAACGGTGGCTGGACGTTTGGTGCGCTGGGGGCTTCATGACGTGCTCCATCGACATGCCTCGCAGCTGCCAGGCAGGGTTGCCCTTGCCATAGACCCTCAGGCCATCGCGCATCTTGGAAAAAAGGTGCGAGAAGGCACTGTAGTGGTATGCGGTACCAACGGCAAGACAACCACCACCAATGTGATTGCAGCGGCGCTCGAGGGTCAGGGCTTTCGGGTGCTCTGCAACCGCGATGGTGCCAACATGGCGGCTGGAGTGACTTCTGCGCTGCTGCCGGGGAGCTCAGCAGATTGGGCGGTGCTCGAGGCCGACGAGCTTTCGTGCATTCACATACTTCCGCAGTTAAAGCCCAACTATCTTGTGCTGCTTAACCTCTTTCGCGACCAGCTGGACCGCGCGGGCGAGATAGACCATGTGCAGGATGTCATTGTCTCGGCGCTTGCCGCCTCTCCTAACACTACGCTCATTGTCTGCGGGGATGATCCGCTGAGCATGGGGGTTGCCGTGCGCGCGCATGAGGCGGGCACAAAGGTCTTGGCCTTTGGCATTAACGAGGACCTACACTTGCCGCCCGATCGCGTGCCCGAGGCTCGTTTCTGTCAGCGTTGCGGAGCAGAGCTGTCATACCACTATCGTACCTATGCCCAGTTGGGCTTTTACTTCTGCCCCAGCTGCGAGTTTGCGCGACCTCCGCTTGACTATGCCGCCATGGGCGTACAGGTGGGAGGCGAGGGCGTAGCCTTCGACCTTACGATGAGCCACCAGCAGCAGGCCTGG
>JAFWLX010000001.1 GCA_017510875.1 Atopobiaceae bacterium
CCCCATGTGACAATTTGTCACATGGGGACAGGCACCGACTGTCACCTGCCACTCATAAGCGCCAGTCTGCGGCACCATCGAGCATCTCGCGCGCATGGGCAAGCGACGTCTCGCTGGTGTCGCCAGACAGCATGCGCGCTATCTCGCCTATGCGCTCCTCGCCAACAAGTGGCTCTAACGTGGTCTCGGGCACATCCCCTGCAGACTTGCGCACCAAGTAGTGCGCAGAGCCCATAACCGCCACCTGTGCAAGATGCGTGACCACTATCACCTGGTGCGTCTGCGCAAGACGAGCCAACACCTGTGCCAGCGCAATGGCAGTGGCGCCACCAACACCAGCATCAACCTCGTCAAACACCAGCGTCTCGGTTCCGTCGGCCTCGCCAAGCACCACCTTGCAGGCCAGCATCACGCGGCTTACCTCGCCGCCAGAGGCAATGCGCCTCAGCGGCCTTGCCGTCATGCCCGCGCCCGGACGATACAGCAGCTCTATGTGGCTGGGTCCAGCAGAAGTCCACTGTGCCCTGGGCAGTCGCTCGCTTTGCACTGAGAGCTTGGCGCTTCCCATCTCAAGCTGGGCCATCTGCTCGCTCACTGCACGCGCAAGCAGGGGCGCCGCCTCGCCGCGCACTGCATCCAAGTTGTCCGCTGCCTGCGCAAGCGCCTGCTCTGCCCGATCGAGTGCCTTTTTTGCCTCTCGCTCGCGCTCTCCCCCGTCGCGCGCGGCGGCAACCAACTCGGCTGCAGCGGCCCGACGTTCTAGCACGTCTGCCATACGGGGACCATAGGTACGCATGAGCCCCTGGAACGAGGCCATACGTGACTGCATGCGCTCAAGCTCGTTGGGATCAAGCTCTACCGAGTCTCGATAGCTTCTTAGCTCGCCTGATACATCCTCGATGTCTATGAGCGAGCTCTCAAGCCGGTCGGCAAGCACATCAAGCGTTGCATCAAAGGCTGCGGCATCACGCAGCCAGCCTATGGCATCACCCAGACTGTCCATGGCGCCGCCGTCGCCGCTGATCTGTTCGTGGGCGCCACCAACCGCACGCACAAGCGTCTCTGCGTGCTCGGCACGTGGCAACGTCTCTTCAAGCTCGTCAAACTCCTCTTGGCTTGGGCCAATCTCGTCAATGCGGTGCAGGACAAAGGTGGCCTCGTCAAGCCGCTCGTCTGCAGAACGGCTCATCTCTTGAATGCGTGCAAGCTCCTTTGCGGCCGCACGCGCCGCACCAAGGGCCGCAACGTAGCGCTCCCGCGCGGGCGCTGTCTTCTCGGCAGCCCACGCGTCAAGCAGTTGTACGTGCGTGGCAGGATCAAGCAGACGCTGGTGCTCGTGTTGGCCGCAAAGGTCGATGGTCGAGCCAACAGTTGCCGCAAGCTCGCGCACCGAGGCCATCTTGCCGTCCATCTGCACGCGTCCACGACCAGCCGCCTCAACGCGCCGCCGTACTATGCATCCGTCGGGATCGCCTCCTTGCAGGTACAGGCGAGCCTCAACCTCAAGCGCATCAGCCCCTTCGCGCACGGCCGAGGCGTCGGCACGCTCGCCCACCAGCAGCTTGATGGCGCTTAGCAACGCTGTCTTTCCGGCGCCCGTCTCGCCCGTCAGAACGGTAAGTCCCGCCGAGGGCACAATGGTGGCCTCGCGGATAAGCGCCACATTGCTAACGCTAAGCTCGTCAATCATGAGGCGCCCCTAGCAGCGGTCGGAATGACCGTAGAACACGCGCGAGACTGACTCGTAGAAGCTACTTGAGCTGCGGTCAAGCAGGATGATGTCACCGGGGCCACGCCGCACGGTTGCGCGCATGCCACGAAGGCCCTCGCCCATAGGCTGCCCGTCGGCAAAGAAGAGACGGTCGGCATGGCGCTCGGGGTTGATGCTTAGCTCAACCACATCTGAGGGAGAAGTGAGAAACGCACGCGCTGTGATGGTGTGGCAGGCAACCGGCACACAAACCATTCCGGCAAACTCGGGCGTCACAATGGGGCCTCCCGCCGAAAGGGCATAACCCGTGGATCCCGTTGCCGTAGAGATCACAAAGCCGTCGCCGCGAAGCCTATCGATGGCATGGCCCGACACCGAGACATCAAAGACAATCATGTCGCCGCGTATGCCATGCGTAAGGGACAGGTCGTTAAGCGCAAAGCTGCGCTCGGTGACCAAAGGCCCGTCTTCCTGCTCAAACTCGACCTCCACGTCGAGGGTCATGCGGTGGGACACGTGCAGCTCGCCAGCCAGGGCGCTCTCCACGGTCTGAATGAGGTCGTCAGGACCTCCGCAGGTAAGAAAGCCCAGATGTCCGTACGAAAGCCCCAGCATGGGAATCTCGGAATAGCCCACAATGTGCGCCGCGCGCAACAGGGTGCCATCGCCGCCCAAAGACACCACCAGTCCCACGCCAGTAGTGTCCACAACCTTGTTGGGGTAGAGCTTTTTGTCATGTGCCCACTGGACCTCAACGCCTTGGTCCTCAAGCCAAGATGATAGCTGACGAGCCCCTTCCATAGCATGGGGGCGGGCGTAGTTGGGAACAAGAAGGACCTTCATGGAATCACTCCAAAAAGCGAACGTACGTATGCAAAGATAGAGTGTAGCACGAGCAGAAAAGAATGTGCGCGGAATCGGCTACTTCAGCCTGCCCACCAGCAGGTACTCAACATTGCCCTTGTGGCCTTTGATGGGACTCTCGCAGTGACCGCCCAGCACAAACCCGGCCTCTTCCATAGCCTGGGACACGCGCTGTAGCGCCTCTTGGCGCACGGTCTTGTCGCGCACGACCCCGCCCTCGCCCACCTGATGGTGCGGGGCCTCAAACTGAGGCTTTACCAGCGTGAGGAAGGTCCCTCCCGGCGCAAGCAGGCGCACTACAGCAGGAAGGACGGTGGTAACCGAGGTAAACGACACGTCGCACACAGCCAGGCTGTAGGCACCCGCCTGGCCAGGCATATTGGGCACGTCCACAATGTTGGTCTGCTCAAGAAGGGTCACACGCGCATCCTGGCGCAGCGCCCAGTCAAACTGCGCACGTCCCACATCTACCGCCAACACCCGTGCGGCACCATGCTGTAGCAGGCAATCGGTAAAGCCGCCCGTCGAGCATCCCACATCAACGCACGCCAGACCGCTTGGGTCAACGCCAAGCACCTCTAGGCCGCGTTCAAGCTTTAGACCGCCTCGACTTGCATAGGCACGACGACCGCGCACATGAAGCTCTATGCCCGGCTTGACCTGCTCGCCCGGCGAAGTCATGCGGCGATCGCTGGTTGAGACCTCCCCCGCCATCACGGCGCGCATCGCCTCGTCGGTGGTAGAGAAGAATCCCCGTGCGACAAGCTCGGCATCGAGCCTTACGCGACGGGGCACGTTAGGATTCCTTGGATGTA
>JAFWLX010000043.1 GCA_017510875.1 Atopobiaceae bacterium
CAGGTTTGAGAACACGACGCCCATAAAGAGCATGTTCTTGTACTCGCCCGTAAACATGACGAGGATGGCAAGGCACAGGTTTACGGCATTGAAGAAGGTGAACGTGTGCTCGCTCACTATCTGCGACACCGACTTGGTCTTGACGTCTGCGTTGGTGTTTACGAGCCCTTCGGCAACACGTTGGGCAACCTCGGCATCCGTCAGGCCCATGAGCTTGGGGGCTGACGCGTTCTTACCCGTCGCCTGCGTCTGTTGCATCAACCTACCTCCGCTTCGCACCGCATTTGCAGCAAGCATACATAGCCTTTCTATTGTACGCGAAGCCCCCTGCTGACGTGTTGCCCTTGGCAATCTCGCAACTTTGACACGCCTACCCGCACATCGGTTGTGAAAACGGCTATAATGCTTCTACACAAAGGCCCTCTTAGCTCAGTGGATTAGAGCGTTCGCCTCCGGAGCGAAAGGTCGCAGGTTCGAACCCTGTAGAGGGCACCACGTAATACCGCAGGCGAGCGTATGTGTGCGCTGGCCTGTTTGCATTATTACTCGTACGTATGAGTCAAGGGGACAGCTCGTTTGACTCACGACTGGCACATGAGTCAAACGACCTGTCCCCTTGACTCGCTCCGCCCGCTAGTTGACCGGAATCATGCGGACACAATGCCAGCGCCTTCTTGCCGTCTACCGTCAATACCATTACGTCAACCCCTCACATGCATCCAATTACCGATGCATTGACGGGGCATCCTTAGAGCTCCCACCCCCCAGGTGGCAAAATCGTCATATGTAGAGCCCTCGGGCTTAGCATGAAGCATGGCCCGACAAGGCGGGGTCAAAGCGCGCCGCCACAACACAGCAAGGAGCAAAAACATGCCAGAAGCCATCCGCAAGGTTAACGTGGTTGGGCACCAGCACCCCGACACCGACAGCATCTGTGCCGCCATCAGCTACGCTTACCTTAAGAACCAGCTGGGCGGGAGCGAATACGAAGCTCGCCGCGCGGGCACCATCAACCGCGAGACGGCCTTTGTCCTCAAGCACTTTGGCTTCAAGGAGCCGCGCCTCATTACCACCCTCACGCCGCAGATCAAGGACGTGAACTACCGCAAGGCCGAGGGCATTGGTCCCGAGACCAGCCTCTCCACCGCATGGAACCTCATGCGCAACCACAACACCTCGACACTGTGCATCACTGACGACAACGCCAACCTGCTGGGTCTCATTGCCGTGAAGGACGTTGCCAACGCAAACATGGACATCCTTGACAACACGGTCTTGTCAGAGTCACACACCCCGTACAAGAACATCGTGAGCACCCTGGGCGGCGAGATGCTCGTAGGCGACCCCAACGGCTTTGTCCCCGAGGGTCACGTTATTGTGGGCACTTCCCCCGAGATGATGGAGGACAGCGTCCAGGAAGGCGACGTTGTTCTGTGCACCAACCGCTACGAGACGCAGCGCTTTGCCGTCGAGGCTGGCGCCGGGTGCCTTATCGTATGCCACAGCGCAAAGGTGTCGGGCGTGGTTCGCTCGGCCGCCGAGGAGCGCGGTTGCGCCATCATCACCACCCCGTACGACACGTACGCATCCGCCCGTCTTATCACCATGTCTGTCCCCGTGCGCGCAAAGATGCTCCCGGCCGACAAGGTCGAGCGCTTCTCGGTCAACACCGCCATTGACGACGCACAGAAGGTCATGGCACGCACGCAGCACCGCTTCTTCCCCGTCACCGACGAGAAGGGCGAGTACGCTGGCGTGGTAAGCACCCCCGACCTGCTGAACCCGCGCAAGAAGCACGTGATTCTCGTGGACCACAACGAGCGCGGACAGTCGGTGGAGGGACGCGAGCAGGCCGAGATCCTCGAGATCGTCGACCACCATCGCGTGGCCAACATCGAGACGGCAAATCCCGTCTTCTTCCGCAACGTGCCCGTAGGCTGCACCTGCACCATCATCTACGACATCTTTGAAGAGAACGGCATCGAGATTCCCAAGAACATCGCCGGTCTGATGATGAGCGCCATCCTCTCTGACACGCTGTGCTTCCGCTCCCCCACCTGCACCCCGCGCGACGTGTTTGTGGGCAAGAAGCTTGCCGAGATTTGCGGCGAGGACTGCGACAGCTTTGCCGACCAGATGTTTGACGCCGGTGCCGATCTTACCGGCCGTACCGCCGACGAGGTCTTCAACTCTGACTTCAAGGTGTTCAGCCGCGGCAACGTGCGCTTTGGCGTGGGTCAGGGCTCCTTCATGACCGAGGCAAGCCGCAAGGCCGCAGAAGCCTTGGTTGGCCCCTACCTTGAGGACGGCGCCAAGGTCAACGAGCTGCCCATGGTGTTCTATCTCTTTACCGACGTAAAGACCCAGACCTCCGACATGCTCTACTGGGGCGCCGCCGCCGAGGAGATCATCGAGAAGGCCTTCAATGTCAAGCCCGAAAACGGCATAGCCGTGCTCAAGGGCGTGGTAAGCCGCAAGAAGCAGGTAATTCCCGCCCTTATGGCCACCCTGCAGCGTATGCAGGAGGAGCAGGAGTAGCGAATCCTCCCCTCGCGTAAGCAAGTCTAAGGCGCCCCGTCACAAGGGCGCCTCTTTTTCATGGCATTGAACGACAGACGTCACTGCCCAGGCCTGCCCGTGGCCAGCGACCGTTGGGCCCACATCAAGGTTACAGGCGGTTAACGCACGCTATGGCTTGCGGCTTGCACGTGGTAGCATCTCGAGAGTTAACTGAAACCAATTCATGCACGAGCACAGGAAGGTCGGCCATGATTGCAATCGTCAAACAGTCCGCTACGCCCGCCCAACTCTCAGGCTTTGTCAGCTGGATAGAAGGTCGTGGCTATCGGACAAACGTATCCCAAGGCGAGAATGAGACCATCGTGGGCATCATTGGTGACACCACTCGCATCGACCCCTTCCTGCTTGAGTCTATGGACATCATTGAACAGGTAAGACGCGTATCTGATCCCTTCAAGCTCGCCAACCGCAAGTTCCATCCTGAGGACACCGTTGTTGACTGCGGGCATGGCGTGCTTCTTGGTGGCGGAAACTTCCAGGTGATGGCGGGTCCTTGCTCGGTTGAGGGCGCCAACCTCATCGAGATAGCCCGTGCCGTAAAGGCAGCCGGCGCCACCATCTTGCGCGGCGGCGCCTACAAGCCACGCACCAGCCCCTACGCCTATCAGGGCATGGGCGAAGAGGGCCTCGACCTGCTGCTTGAGGCCTCGGCAGAGCTTGACATGCCCGTGGTGACCGAGGTCATGGACCCGCGTGACGTGCAGCTGTTTGTGGACCGTGGCATCGACATGATGCAGATTGGCGCCCGCAACGCTCAGAACTTCAACCTCCTGAAGGAGGTTGGCAAGACCACCACGCCCGTGCTGCTCAAGCGTGGCCTCTCGGGCACCATCGACGAGCTGCTCATGGCAGCCGAATACATCATGAGCGAGGGCAACCCAAACGTCATCCTCTGCGAGCGCGGCATCCGCACCTTTGAGACGCGCACCCGCAACACCTTTGACGTCAACGCAATTCCCGTGCTTCACCACCTTACGCACCTGCCCGTGGTGGGTGATCCCAGCCACGCCACCGGCTACACCCGCTATGTACGCCAGGCAGCCTTTGCCGCAACGGCGGCCGGTGCCGACGGCCTTGAGATTGAGGTGCACAACTGCCCGCAGGAGGCGTGGTCGGATGGCGCCCAGGCGCTGCTGCCCGATCAGTTTGCCGATGCCATGAAACGCATCATGCTCATCCGCGAGGCCGTTACGGCAGAGCTGGAGTAGCCCATGTCCACAGAACATCCCAGCATACCGAGCGATGCCACCTTTGTACCAGGTCGCGTAGGCATCTTTGGTCTAGGCCTTATTGGTGGCTCGTTTGCCAAGGCATTGCACCAAGGCGGTGCGGAGGTCTATGCATACAACCGCACGCGGTCGACGCTCGAGCTTGCCATGATAGAGACCGTGGACGGCGAGCTTGACGAGACGACCATCCCTACCTGCGAACTCATTATCCTGGCAGGATACCCGCAGTCAAGCATCGACTGGCTTAAGAGCGTTGCCTCGCTTATCTCGCCCGGTGCCATTGTGATTGACGTGGTGGGCGTAAAGCGGCATGTGTGCAATGCCTGCTTTGCCATTGCGGAGCAATACGATTGGACCTTTGTGGGATGTCACCCCATGGCAGGCACCCAGTTCTCGGGCTACGCCCACACGCGCGCCACCATGTTCAATCATGCGCCTATGGTGGTGGTACCGCCCGCAATGGACGACCTTCTTCGCCTTGACGTGCTCGAGCGGCTCAAGACGCTGCTGGCTCCCTGCGGTTTTGGGTTTTTCACCCTGGCAAGTGCAGACGAGCATGACGAGCTTATTGCCTACACCTCACAGCTGGCACACGTGGTATCCAACGCCTACGTTAAGAGTCCCTCTGCCCAGAAGCACAAGGGCTTCTCGGCAGGTTCGTACAAGGACCTCACGCGCGTGGCACGACTGAATGCCACCATGTGGACCGAGCTCTTCCTTGACAATGCCGACTACCTCTCGGCCGAGATTGGCACACTCATCGACAACCTCCAGCAATACAAGGAGG
>JAFWLX010000044.1 GCA_017510875.1 Atopobiaceae bacterium
GCTTCGGCTAAGCGCTCCGCCCTTACGGCGCGGCAGCTGCGGAACTCGCGTCTCCTTTCGGGGCGCTGCCCCGAAAGGAGACGATCAGACAGTCCTCGCTCCCGCCGCGCCGACGGGCGGAGCAGCCTCAGAAGGAGCCGTGACGGTACCTGCCCTGGCCCGCGGGGGACGCGAGGCTCGCGGTGCGCCCGGCTCACGCCTTTGCGCAGAGTACGTCGAGCGGGTCGAGCGGCCAGGGGATGTGCAGGTGGTAGGTCTCGCCATTGCGAACCAGGTCATCCTCTAGCAACAGCTCGCGAACGGGCATCTTGGGGCTCAGCACCTGCAGCATGGAGCCCGTCTGGGCCTTGTTGCGACACAGTACCTGTACCAGCCAGCCGTCACTGCCTCTTTCGCACCCCGTTACCACACCAACCATGCGCCGCTCGCGCGTATAGTCCACGTGTCCCGGGTTTTGCATGGGGGAGCCAAAGAGAAAGCCCGTGGAATACGGTCGATGGCTCACGGCATCCAGCTCGCTTAGCCAAGCATCTGCGGGCTCGCCGTCAAGCACGTGACGATAGGCGTTGGTCACGCAGGCGGTGTAATAGCTGCCCTTTGAGCGTCCCTCTACCTTGATGGCGTCAATGCCCGCCTCGCGCAGCTCTTCCAGGTGCTCTAACAGGCATAGGTCATTGGAAGAGAGCAGGTAGCTGCCGCGCTCATCCACCACAAGAGGTACGGGGCGCTCAGGCGTGCGCGACTCGACCAGCTGCCACTCCCAGCGGCAAGGCTGCGCACACGCACCTTTGCTTGCCGAGCGATGCAGGCCCATCATCTGGGAGGACAGAAGGCAGCGTCCCGAGTACGCCATGCACAGCGAGCCATGCGCAAATGCCTCAAGCTCAACCTCGCTGGTCAAGTTCCTTTTGAGTGCAGCCATCTGTGCAAGGGTCATCTCGCGGGCCAACACGATGCGCCGCGCTCCTAGCCGCACATACTCCTCCGCCGCCCGCGCGTTCATAATCGAGGCCTGCGTCGACACATGAAGTGCCACGTGCGGGGCATGCTTGCGTACCAGTGCCATAGCTCCCAGGTCAGAGACGATCGCCGCGTCAATGCCCCATGCGTCCATGCGTTCAAGAAAGGCTGGCAGTGCGGCAATGTCGCTGTCGTCCATCACGACGTTCAGCGTAAGGTGGACCGAGGCACCGGCCGCATGAGCCTGCGCAACGGCCGCGCGCAGCTCGTCTTCTGCAAAGTTGCGCGCTCCCGCCCGCATGCCCCAGTGCGGTGCCGCAAGGTAGACGGAGTTGGCTCCAAAGTGAAGGGCCATGGACAGTTGCTCGGGGCCTTGTGCCGGCGCGAGCAACTCTAAGGGGATGGCTACAAGACCATCCGCTTTGCAGGGACTATTGGGCATCTCTTGCCTTATACGTTCTCAGAGCCGCGTGACTGCTCGATAGAGAGTATCGTGCTCACGTTCTGACGCTCGATCTCCGAGATATCACCCTCGTTGAATACCTCAGAGGGGTGATACCAGCTCTTGGACGAGAAGTACTCGCTTAGCTCGCCGGTCTCAAAGGTGTAGCCGTGACGCGCGTAGATCTCGTTGCGAGCCACAAAGAGGTCGTGGGTGCTCAGGCTCTCAAGTTCGGAGACATCGTATACGCGTGTTGCCGACTCGGGAAGGATGTACTCCTCCGGTGCCGCTTGGTTTTCCACGGCAGGTGCGTCTGTGGTCTGCTCGCCCGTGCCAGCCATAAACGCGGGCGGATCAGAGCGGAGCAGGTTTGCGTCCTCGTCAGCCGTGCCGTCGGTGTCAATGGCATGCAGCGTGTTAGGGTCAGATAAAAGCTGGTAGAAGGCGATGTTACGCAGATAGTAGCCCTCGCCCTCTATGCCGCCGGGGCCAGAGCTCATGTACTCTACCGAGTCGGGGTCAAGCAGTACCTGCTTGGCCAAGATGCCATCGGCCGCGTAGGTCTCCATGATGCCGTCTTGAATGTGCCAGTATCGGCCATCGTAGGTGCGGTCTGTTGTCCACCAGCCATTGAGCGAGGCGATGAGTTCGGCGGCCTCAAGCTGCGACAGTTGTTCTGTCTTTACGGGTCCTAGGCTTCCGTTGATGGCGGCACGGGCTCTGCCAAAGAAGAGGTAGGCCACCAGTAGGCCCAGCGTCACAGCTACACCAGCAACTATGGCACCCGCAAGGGGCTTGCCAGACTCGTTGCCATGCCGCTCGGTGGGCCGTCTGCGGCTGTGCCACACCTCGGCCTGCTCCCTACGGGTGCGCAGGTCAGGGGTAAACACGTCTTCTTCGCCGACATCAATCCTGTCGCGCGGGTCAGTAAAGCTGGCTTCCTTTTCTTTCTGAGGAGCTTCCTGTGCGGGGGTTTGCTCGGCAGCTGCATCCTTGGAGTCCTGGTCTGAGTCCTGGACTTCAGCCTCGCGGGCCATCTCCTCCATTTGCTCGGCGCTTATGGGACGTGTCACATCCGAGGGATCGTCGCCATCCTGTGGCTCGCCCTGCTCGTCATCGCTTGATGTGTCGTGCGTCTCGGGCAAGTCTGTCTCCTCGCTGCGTACCTTGGCCTCATCCTCGCTGCTATCTGCGGAATCAGAGTCAGTGACGCTGGGCTCCTTGTCAGAGGCATCGGCGGGCTTGAATCCCATCTTCCGGGCTTCTTCTAGGTACTCTTCCTCAAGCTCGCCTTCCCCTGTTTGCAGGTTGGCGGCAGCATCCATCAAGACAGTTGCCATGTCGTGGTCTTCGGGCGTAATCTTTGGCATCCGAACGGTGGGCTGAGAAGTCTGCGCGGCCATTTGAGCTGCGGCTTCAGATGACTCCTCAACTGGCTCTTCTGAGGCCTCGGCCTCGGCGGCACGGACGTCATCAGGCCAGATGGGCTCTGATGCCGACGTGTCGTCTATTCCCACGTGATCAATGGGGTCATCGCTCGACGCAGGGCGCTTGACGCGTGCGCCACAGCGCTCGCAGTAATGCGCCCAATCGGGAAGCTTCATGCCACAGTTTGAGCAATACACCTCTCGCCACCTCACCGCAAGGGATTAGATAGACCCACCATTTGAATGGCTACAGTGTACAAAGCTACCACATCCCTCGCCCCGTGACGCTGACGTGTTGGCACTGTTTACGACACGGGCACGTGGGATGTTGCTGGCCCCCTGTATCCAGTAGCTCACAAACTTGTATTCCCCTTGGATACGCACGACAAAAGCTAACGACTCCTTGACTGCGCACGATAGAATAGGACAGTCACCGTACGCACGACCTCTCTGGAGAGCCATGGCAGATACACAGACCACCAACACACCCCAAAATGATCAGAGCAGCTCGGTACCACTGACGGCGCAGGCAAGCGAAGCCGTCTCAACCCTGCATGAAGAGATTGCCCTTCCTCTCGATGCAGCACAGGATGCCAGTTCCGCCAATGATGACACGTCGGATGACAATTCTACCGACAAAGAGAATCCCGCCAAGCTCACAATCATTGCCGAGCCAGCGGTAGTCGCACGCCTCAGCCGCATAACCGCCTTCGATGCAATTGCCTCAAATGGCACCATTGCGGCTGCCGTGATGGTCATGGCCGCGTTGCTTGCCGTGATAGTTGCCAACTCGCCTGCCTACGAGCTGGTCCACGAGTTCCTCGAGGCACGTCTTTCTGTCTCGCTGGGTCCCTTGACTATGACCATGAGCCTTGAGGCCTTTGTCAATGACTTTCTCATGGCCGTGTTCTTCATGCTGGTGGGTATCGAGCTTAAGTACGAGATGACGGTGGGTCAGCTGCGGCGTCCGCGCCAGGCTGCCCTGCCCATGCTGGCGGCCGTTGGCGGCGTTGCGGTGCCTGCTCTTATATACATGCTGTTCAACTGGGGTAGCAGCACGCTGGGTGGCTGGGCTATCCCCATTGCCACCGACATTGCCTTTGCCCTTGGCGTCATGTCGCTTTTGGGCGATCTTGTGGCCCCAGAGACCAAGGTCTTCTTCCAGACACTCGCCATTGCCGACGACATCTTGGCCATTGTGGTCTTGGCGCTCTTCTATGGTCAGACACCAAGCATTGCCTGGTGTGCCGCGTCTTTGGGTGCCATGGTGGTCCTTGCTCTTATCAACCAGGCCAAGGTGTACTCGGCAAAGCCCTACATGGCAGTGGGCCTGGTGCTTTGGGTGTGCATGTACAACTCGGGCATCCATGCCACGCTTGCCGGCGTCATCCTTGCCTTCTTCCTGCCGGCACGCTCGGACGTAGAGCTCAGCCGCCTGCGCGAGTGGCTTGTCAAGAGGGCCAGCGACCTTGATGACACCTACGACGATCATGTGCATGTGTTGGGTCAGCACAGCTTTACGCATCAGGCCGTGGTCATCGAGCGCATCATGCATCATGTGACTCCACCGCTCGAGCGCGTGGAGAACAACATCTCGGTTCTCGTGAACTTTGTGATCCTTCCGCTCTTTGCGTTTACCAATGCGCAGGTGCGTCTGGTAGGTGTCGACGTTGGCGCCATCCTGACGAGTGTTGTGGCACGAGGCGCATTCTTTGGTGCCGTGCTGGGCAAGCCCATTGGCATCGTGGCCGTCACGGCGCTGCTGGTAAAGATTGGCTTTGCCAAGCTCCCCAAGAATGTCACGTGGAGCCAGGTGATTGCCGTGGGCATCATGGGCGGCATGGGCTTTACCATGTCCATCCTTATCTCTAGCTTGGCCTTTGACAATCCCGACCAGGTACTGGCAGCCAAGTGCGCCATCTTGGCGGGCTCGGTGGTGGCAGGAGTCGCAGGTCTGCTGTTTGTGCGTGCCTACGATTTCGTGACCAACACGATGATGGCCGAGGACAGCCAGGAAGAAGAAGCATGAGTGAGTGGACGGTTTAAGAAACCGTGCTATGCTCTTGCACACGGCACGAGTAAGGATTGGTGGTCATGCCCGACACCTTTCGCATATCGTTAAGAAACTACTTGGTTATGGTGGTCGTCTGCCTGGGTTCGGCAGTGATCGCCATGGCCTTGTGGCTCTTTAACCGTGGAGTGGCTTGGATCGGCATTGCCATACCCCTGTTCGTGTACTTCGACCTGGTGCTGCTGCTTCTTACCACCTTAGGCATGTGGGCCATCAGCTGGGAGGACGCTGACGCACACAAGACCTGCGATCCCATTCTGCGTCGCTACGAGCGCACCGGAGACGTTGACAAGCTGCTGTATAGCTACGAGCTCTGGCGCCTCGATGGGCATGGTATGTCCACGCGTATCGACTTCTTGCGTGCCGTTATAGAGCTGCTCATAGCGGACGGCTACATATACGAGGCGGCCGACCTGCTCAATGACTACCAGATGATGGCAACGACGCCCGACAGCATCAGGGACTATCGCCGTTTTCGCAAGGTGTGCGAGCGTCGTATGGACACGATACTCATGGAGGCTCAGGAGCAGGGGCAACGCTGGGAGCAGGAACGACGTCCTGACGAGCGCAACCGCGAGCGCCGACGCAACGAGTCCCGCCCCAGAGACGACGGTCATTCTCGTCGGTAGCTATCAAAACCATTGCGGTAAACACATGCGTTTTTGCCTACTCAACCGTTCCGTAGACGAGTCCCCAGCCATGCGCCGTGATGATGGAGTTCAGCTGGTCGCAAAGACGCGCCCGCTTGTAGCTGCCGGCAGGTAGCAGGTCTACCACCTCGCGCAGGTCATCAGAGAGGTCGTCAATCTCGGCGCGCATGATCACGTCCATGCGCGAGACAGAGCCGCTTGGTCCTACCTCACGATAGAGGGCATCAACCAGCTGCTGGAGCTCTCCAAACTCGGCAGCCGGATAGCTTCCGGATGGTGCGGCGGTGTGTTCGTTGTAGCCATACGTTTTCATGTGTCCTATAGTAACAGGTTATGGATGCAAGTTGCGTATACTCTTCTGCAGGGTACAGCTCGCACCCGTCTGGGGGCAGGACCTCGGGACTCCTTCTGAGGCTGCTCCGCCCGTCGGCGCGGCGGGAGCGAGCGTAACATGCCAGTGGCATGTTACGGCCCGAAGGGCTCGTGCAAAACC
>JAFWLX010000045.1 GCA_017510875.1 Atopobiaceae bacterium
CAAAGAGCTCCTCGCTGTCTGGCTCAAGCAGCCTAAAGCTTCCATGCACCACAAGGTCGCTCTCGTGTCGCAGAGCAATCAGCCTCTGGTAGTGCGCAAACACCGAGTCTGGATCGTCAACTTGTGCTGCCGCATTGATCGTGCGGAAGTTGGGGTTCACTGCCAGCCAAGGCGTGCCCGTGGTAAAGCCTGCTTGTGCGCTCTCGTCCCATTGCATAGGTGTGCGTGCGTTATCGCGGGAGATCTCTCTCAGACAGGCCATGGCCTCATCGTGTGTGCACCCACAGTCCTCCAGCAGCATCCGGTACGCGTCTTTGGCCTCCAGGTCATTGCATTGGCTTATATCGGTAAACGGGAAGTTGGTCATTCCCAGCTCTTCGCCCTGGTACACATAGGGTGTTCCCTGCATAAGGTGCAGGCATGTGGCCAGCATCTTTGCGCTTTGCTCACGCCACTGGGGCAAGTCGTTGCCAAAGCGGCTCACGGCGCGGGGCTGGTCGTGGTTGTCCCAGTACAGGCTGTTCCACGCCACGCCGTCAAGCCCGCGCTCCCACCGGTCAAACACGGCCTTGAGGCTGCTCAGACGCGGCTTCTCTGTTGTCCACTTGCCGCGCTCGGGGCTGCCGGTAAGGCTCACATGCTCAAACTGGAACACCATCGAGAGCTCGCTGCCGTCAAGGTTGGCGTATTTGCGCGCGGTCTCAACGGTGGCGCCTCCCACCTCACCCACGGTCATGGTGTCGTACTTGTCAAGCACGCGGCGACGCATCTCGCGCAGGTGCGGATGAACGCGCTCGTCCTGGATAAGAGGCCAGAGCGGGGCGTATCCCGTTGGTCCCGGCTCTCCCGAGGGAAAGCTCAGGTCCTTGGCAATCATGCCAATGACGTCCATGCGAAACCCGTCGACGCCTTTGGCAAGCCACCAGTCCATCAGGTCAAAGACCTCGTCCACCACGCGGGGGTTCTCCCAGTTAAGGTCAGGCTGCTTCTTTGAGAAGAGATGCAGATAATACTGCTGGGTTGTCTCGTCCCACTCCCAGATGCTGCCGCCAAACACCGCACCCATGTTAGAGGGCTCGTGGCCACAGACGGGATCACGCCAATAGTAATAATCGCGATAGGGGTTCTCGCGACTGCTGCGGCTCTGCTTAAACCACTCATGCTCATCGGAGGAGTGGTTGACCACCAGATCCATCACAATTTTGATGCCCAAGGAATGTGCGGTCTCAAGCATCTGGTCAAAGTCGGACATTGTGCCAAAGCCCGGCCAGATGGCACGGTAGTCGCTAATGTCGTAGCCATTGTCGTCCATGGGGCTTTGGTACACCGGGCCTAGCCAGATGACGTCGATGCCCAGTTTTGCAAGGTAGGGGAGACGAGAGGTGATGCCTGGGATGTCGCCAATGCCATCACCGTTGCTGTCCTGAAAGCTCCTGGGGTAAATCTGATAGACAACCGCACGCTGCCACCACTGCTTGCTCATCGCATGCTCCTTTGCTCTGGTCCGACCCATGGACGCAATCGTTGCTTGTAGTTCTTACGACGTCTATTGTAGGTATGTTCTCAGAGTACCGCGTGATGGGCAGCAGCGAAAGGATTCTTATGCTTAGGGCCAACTACCATACCCACACAACCTTCTGCGACGGCGACAACACGGCCGAGGAGATGGTGGACCGCGCGCTTGAGCTGGGCTTTGAGCAACTGGGCTTCTCGGGGCATATGGACGAGGAGATTCACATGGACTGGCGGGCCTACAAGGCAGAGATCGAGCGGCTTAAAGGGGCCTACGCCGGCCGTCTTGACATCATCTGCGGCGTCGAGCTTGACACCCTCTACGATCCAACCAGCTGTCCGGGTGCCGAGTACCTTATTGGCTCCACCCACTACTTGGATGTAGATGTTCCCTTCTCGCGTGCTGTTGACTGGGGCGAGGAGGTTTCACAGCGCCTGTGCGATGAATGCTTTGGCGGAGACTGGTATGCCCTTTGTCGGTCGTACTATGACTTGGAAGCGCAGGTCTATGACCGTCTGAAGTGCGCGTTTGTGGGTCACTTTGACCTTGTCACGCGCTTCAACGACGCCATGCGGGCTTTTGACGAAAACGACCCGCGCTACCTGGGTCCCGCCCTCGAGGCAATGGAGTATCTGGTTAGTCAGGGTGTTGCGTTTGAGATTAATTGTGGTGCGCACAACCGCGGTCGCAAAGAAGAGCTGTATCCGCGTCGCAGCCTTCTCAAGGCCCTGCGTAGCTTTGGTGGCGAGATATTCATCAACTCGGACGCGCACCAGACGTCATGCCTTAACGGCAGCTTTGACGTTGCGGTAGAGCGTGCCCTCGAGTGCGGGTTTACGCACGTAAATATCTTCTCCCATAGTCCCTATGGCATGCTCGAAACCCGCCAGCTTGCGCTTGATGCGCTGTAGGGCGCAGACTAACCCTGCGCTCCTTGCCGTGCGTTGACAATGCCCCTTGAGTCATTACGCAGCCATGATGTGGGGATGGCGCCTGTCTTGATATGTGGCACGTATCATAGGGTAATCCTAGAGAAAGGCTGCCACTATGGCCAGTTTCACCGAGCTGTGGGGCATGATGCTGGCAAACCCGTTTCTTGCATTGGTGCTTGTGCTTGTCATGGGCACCATCTTCGTAAACGGAGCGACCGACGCCGCAAACGCCATCGCAGAACCCATAGGGACCCGAGCCATAGACGTTGACTCGGCAATCGTGATGAGCGTCATTGCCAACTTTGTGGGGCTGGTGGGCATGACAATGTTCTCCACCGCTGTTGCAGACACCATGAGCGATATGGTGGATTTTGGTGGCGACAGCCATGCGGCCCTGATAGCGCTTGCTGCGGCAATGGTGGCAATCGTCACCTGGTCGTCGCTGGCCTGGGTCTTTGGCATTCCCACAAGCGAGAGCCATGCGCTCATTGCCGGTCTCACAGGCGCTGCCCTTGCGGTGCACGGGAGTTTTAAGGCGGTGAACATGGCCGAGTGGGTAAAGGTCATCTACGGACTGGTGCTCTCCACGGTGCTGGGCTTTGCGGCCGCATGGGCGGTGGCCAAGGTGATTCCCTACCTGTGCCGCAACATGGACCGGCGCAAGGCCAACGGGTTCTTTGCAAAGATGCAGGTATGGGCAGCTGCCGGGGCCTCGGCCATGCATGGCGCGCAGGATGGTCAGAAGTTCATGTCTACGGCCATGCTCGCCATCATGCTGTCAAAGGGGGCAAGTGTTGCCAACGTTCACTTTCCCTTCTGGTTGGAGGTTGCCTGCGCGGCCATCATGGCCATAGGAACCGGCGTGGGTGGAAAGCCCATCATCAAGAAGGTGGGCATCGACATGGTGCAGCTTGAGCAATACCAGGGCTTTGCCGCCGCGCTAAGCGCCACCGGCGCGCTTCTGCTTGCCACGCTTACCGGACTTCCCGTCTCCACCACGCACACCTCGTCCTCGTCCATGATGGGCGCAGGAGCTGCCAAGGACCCACGCTCGGTTGATTGGACGGTGGCAAAGGAAGTAGTCCTCACCTGGCTCTTTACGTTTCCGGGCTGCGGGCTCATTGGCTTTGTGCTTGCCAAGGTGTTTCTCATGTTGTTCTGACGATGCCTCCATCTACTGCCATGGGGCCAGCGGCAAGCGCCCCGCCCAAAAGCTGCCGCAGCTTTCTTGTCGTACGTTTGGAAGTTGGGAGCTCTCATGCCACGCATAAAGAAGGAAGACATCTTTTATACCCTGCTCAAGCAGCTGGCTGCCATACTTGTGGAGGCGGGTCAGGAGTACGTGACCATCCTTGAGGGGTATCCTGCAACCTTTACGCGCATCCCTCGCATGAAGATGTTCGAGACCCAGGCGGACGAGGCCGTGCGTGACATCATGACTCGTCTGTACACCAGCTTCATCACGCCCTTCGATCGCGCCGACATTGGCGAGCTTGCGCTGGCCATGGACGATGTGGTTGATCAGATGGAAGCCGTTGTGCTGCGGCTTGACCTGTTCAACGTACACAACATGAGGCCCGAGGCAATCGAGCTGGCAAAGCTTACGCTGGTGGCGGTAAAAGACATGCAAGAGATGATGGAGCATCTCCCGGACTACAAGCGCGATGAGACGGTTATGAAGATGGCCATTGCCGTGGGTCACATTGAGGACGGCGGAGACGAGGTGTACGAGAACGCGCTACGCATCCTGTTCCGCGAGGACGAGACCGGCGGCAAGAAGAGCCTGGCCTGGCTGCGCATCTTTGAC
>JAFWLX010000046.1 GCA_017510875.1 Atopobiaceae bacterium
GCGACCCCATGGCCCAGACGCCCGAGGACGCTTGGATGCTCTCGCGCCTTGCCAAGATGTGCGCCCGTGCCACCGAGTGTCTCGAGCACTACGAGCTTGGCGACTATGCCCGCGAGATTCAGGCCTTCTTCTGGAACGAGGTCTGCGACTGGTACATCGAGCTGTGCAAGGGCAGGCTGCTGGATGGCACGCCTGACGAGCGCCTGCAGGTACAGCGCAACCTGGTGTACGTGCTTGACGTGAGCATGCGCCTGCTGCACCCGGTGATGCCTTTTGTCACCGAGAGCGTTTGGGACGCACTTCCTGCCAGCGGACTTGACGCGCATGACGCACCATTCTTGATGATGGCTGGCTGGCCTGATCCGGCGGAGCTGTCCTGCTTTGTCAACGAGCAGGCCGAGCATGACTTTGAGCTGGCGCGCCGCGTGGTGCAGGTTGTTCGTGCGGTTCGCGCGCGTTATCGCCTGTCCCCCAGAACCGAGCTTGACGTGGTGGTGCGCTCGTCCACCGATGATGTCAAGGTGCTGGAGAGTCAGCGCGACTTCATCTGCAACGTGGGGCGCGTGGACCAGCTGGCGCTGGGCGCGCATCAAAGCAAGCCGCAGGGTTCGGTAAGCGTTGTCGACGGTGGACTTGAGGTATACGTGGTGGTAGGCGGTCTAGTTGACCTTGCGGCCGAGGCAGGGCGCATCAAGAAGGAGATTGCCAAGGCCGAGAAGGAGCTTGCCGGTGTGACCCGTACGCTGGGCAACCCGGGCTTTGTGGCCAAGGCTGCGCCCGAGGTCATCGAGAAGAAGCGTGCCCAGGCAGCCGAGCTTGAGCAGAGGCTCTCGCAGCTTGCTGCCCAGGCGGCCGACTTCGAGTAGCACGGTCTCGGTCAGGTCAGGGGGATTGGTTTGGCTTGGCTTAGGCTAAGAGGCTGATATCGGAGCATTTTCCGAAGAACCGTTCCGCCCACGTCCGTCTAGGCGTGGGCGGAACGGTTTTGGAAGGTGTCCCGGGCCAGATGGACACACGTTGTGTTCCACCCGCACCTCATCCAGAGATTCTGTTACGTGTGCACAACATTGTGGTGCTACAGTTGCCCCATCTTCGAGGACAGGAGCAGTGATGAAAGACCCCAATTGCATTTTTTGCAAGATAGGTGCTGGCGAGATTCCCACCAACAAGGTCTATGAGGACGATCAATGCATCGCGTTTCGTGACATGGAACCTCTCATGCCTACGCACGTGCTCATCATTCCCAAAGACCATTACCGTGACATCACCGATGATGTGCCTCCCGCAACCCTTGGCCACTGCTTCTCGGTGACAAAGATAATTGCCCAGCAAGAAGGCTTGGACAACGGTTTTCGAATCCTTGTCAACACAGGAGACGATGCCAGCCAAAGCGTGAAGCACTTTCACATACACATCTTGGGTGGCGGCCACATGCCGCGCCCCAACGACCAAGACTGGGGCGAGTTCGCAACAAACGCGCAGAAGTTCTATAGTTGATAGCATGGCCGCAGCAAAGAGGCAAGCTTTACGTTGCGGCAGCGAAGAGATGCAACCACTACCAGCTGTGATGTGGAAGTGCTGACCACTATCACGGTCTTTTGGCATATTTGAAAGGACCTGAGAAGCAATCATGGTCTACGACAATGTTCTTGAGGCGGTGGGGCACACCCCGCTCATTCGCCTGAATCGCGTGGTTGAGCCTGGTATGGCTCGCGTGCTGGTCAAGTTTGAGGCGGTAAATGTGGGCGGCTCGATAAAGACGCGTACGGCTGCCCGCATGATTCGCTCGGCCGAGGAGTTGGGGCTTCTGCACCCCGACAGCATCATTGTTGAGCCAACAAGCGGAAACCAAGGTATAGGCCTTGCGCTTGTGGCAGCGGTGTTGGGGTACCGTGCACGTATCATCATGCCGGACAGCGTGAGCGTGGAGCGCCGCAAGCTCGTGACCCACTACGGGGCCGAGGTGGTACTTGTGCACGACGCTGGCGACATTGGAGCCTGTGTGGACGAGTGCATACGTCTGGCCCTGCAGATGGCCGAGGAGGACCCACGTGTATATGTGCCCCAGCAGTTTGTGAACCGCACTAACCTTGCTGCGCACCGTCTGGGCACGGCAGCAGAGATACTGTTTGACGTGGACAGCGAGATTGATGGCTTCTGCTCGGGTATTGGTACGGGCGGCACCATCACTGGTGTTGGTATGGTGCTGCGCCATATTAACCCTGGCATGCAGATATGGGCGGTAGAGCCTGACAAGGCGGCCATCCTTTCTGGAGGGGTTGTGGGCACTCACCTGCAGATGGGCATAGGCGACGGCATTGTTCCGGAAATTCTTGACCAAGGCATCTACGACCGCATAGTGACGGTAACCGACGAGGAGGCACTTACCATGGCCCGCCGTTTGGCTCGCGAGGAGGGCCTGATGTGCGGCATCTCGAGCGGAACCAATGTGGTGGCGGCACTAAGAATGGCTCGCGAGCTGGGCGATGGCAAGACGGTGGTCACGATTCTGCCCGACACCGGCGAGCGCTATATCTCTACCATGCTCTTCTGCGGAGAATGATACGGGTGCATCCATGCAGTTCTCGGAGGCGATAAAGGCGCTCCGCCGTGCCTTTGATGTGTCGCGAGGTCGTGCCAGATATGCAACCATTCGCGACCGTGTGGTCTCGTCGGCGCGTGTGGATGGCATACATCTCTGTCAGCTTATAGCGGCCATGCTCATTGCTTCCATTGGCCTTAACACCAACTCCACCGAAGCGGTGATTGGGGCCATGCTCATCTGCCCGCTCATGGGCTCGGTGGTGGCCATGGCCTATGGCATCGCCATTATGGACCGCCAGCTCGTGCGTAACTCGTTGGCGGGTCTAGCCCTGCAGTGCGGCATTTGCCTTGTCACCTCCACGCTCTACTTTCTTATCTCACCGCTCTCTATCAAGACCTCTTCGCTCATCACATACTCTACGGCCACCATCTGGGATGTGCTTACGGCATTGGTGGGAGGCTTTGCCGGAGCGCTTGGCATCTCGCGGCGTCAGGAGCCTTACACCCTTTTGTCTGGCGTGGCCGTTGCAACCGCTCTCATGCCGCCCTTATGCACCACGGGCTACGGAGTGTCTATGGGCAGTCTGGCGCTGGCCCTCTCCGCTCTATACGAGTTTGCAGTGAACCTGCTCTTCATTGCGTTTGGCTCCATGCTCGTGTTCATCTGGTTGCACGCTCCGCTAAAGGAGGATGCTGACGGGGATGGAAAGGTGTCCAAGCAAGAGCACGCGGCCATTGAGCACAGCTCGCATCTCTTGCGCAGGCGCATTGCTGTGGCGCTTGCCATCTTTGCCATTCCGTGCTGCTACTTCTCGTTCAAAACCGTTCAGAGCGCACTTGAAAACAACGGGGGGATTACCGCTGTCTATGACCTGTACGACACGCGTCTGGTGACCAAAGAGCTGGCTGCCATATGCCCGGGCTTCGTGAGCTATCGTGTGGGCGACGAGGAGAGATACGATGCCGCTGCGGATGACGTGAGCCAACGCACCGTTGCCACGATAACAACCAAAGACGAGCTCTCGGCTTCCCATAAGCTGGAGCTTGAGGCACTGGTGCGTGTGCATGTGACAGACGTTGACGAGGTGGTTTTTGAGATAGAGGCTGGACGTCAACTAGAAGACGTCTCTCAATCTGGTGATGCAGAGGATTAGGTCGCCCTTCGCTATTTCTAAGAGCTGTGAACAAACCTTCGTTCACGGTTCTTCTGTTCCGGACCCCATAGATAGTAAATCGAAAAAAACCCTACAACCTGTAGTATTTGCGAATATCCTGCTCC
This sequence comes from Atopobiaceae bacterium, assembly GCA_017510875.1. GTDB lineage: Bacteria > Actinomycetota > Coriobacteriia > Coriobacteriales > Atopobiaceae > UBA1367. The sequence continues at coordinate 3,824 of JAFWLX010000046.1, forward strand.
AAGATGATGTGGGCAACTAATTAAGGTAAGGTCACTCTGCTGTTGGCAGAGCACCTTGGGCATATGGTGTTAAGGGTACGTTGTACGGGAGTTTGGATGCATCGAAGTCACAGTGAGCGTTCTTCGTCTAGACGACGTAGAAGAAGCGGCAATACTGTTTACGGCATTGGCACTAAGAAGTCATACAAAGGCCAAGAAACTGATGGTGCGCATAGTGTGCTCCTTGTGTTTGTTGGCATAGTGGTTGCCCTTGCGATTGCGGGCATCATTCTGGGCGTGGTTTCACGCGTCTAAAAAACGGTTGCGCAGGGGCATCTGTGTCTCGCCTCTGTGAACAAACCGGCAGAGCCCTATCAAAGCTGCTATGGTCTTTCGTGCCGCACATGGGTGCGGCACGTTTTTATCATAGGGGGACGAATGCACACCGAATTCCTCATGGGAAACGAGGCCATAGCGCTTGGTGCCCTTGCAGCAGGTGTCAACGTGGTAGCCGGGTATCCCGGGACGCCTTCAACAGAGGTGTTGGAGACAGTTGCTAAACGCAAGACTCAAGACGTCTATGTGGAGTGGTCCATAAACGAGAAAGCTGCCATGGAGGTTGCTGCAGGTGCCGCATATGCGGGCGCGCGAGCCATGGTAACCTGCAAGCAGGTGGGCCTCAACGTCGCTTCAGACCCATTAATGAGCCTGGAGTATCTGGGTGTCAAGGGCGGTATGGTGGTCATGGTTGCCGACGATCCTGGCCCCATCTCATCGCAAACCGAGCAAGATACGCGCAGCTTTGCCCAGTTCTCTAAGCTGCCCTGCTTTGATCCTTCGTCGGTGGCCGAGGCCTACCAGATGGTACAAGAGGCCTTTGAGCTGTCCGAGCGCGAGGGAACGCCTGTGTTCTTCCGAGCCACCACGCGTGTGGACCATGGCTACGAGTCAATCATGGTTGCAGACGTTGAGGAGTGGCGACACAACCAACCCGAGGGCTTTATCAAGGATCCATCACGTTGGGTCATCTTCCCGCGCCTCTCGGTGGTGAACCACGCAAAGATCGAGGCGCGAAACGCACGGCTTTCTGACGAGTTCTCTGACTATCATCGCAACCTTGTTATTCCCGAGACAAAAGAGTCGTCTCGTAAGGGCATAGCCTCCCATGGCA